>DYSM01000257.1 GCA_020718265.1 Draconibacterium orientale
AATTAAATTCCGAAAGCCGCTTTAATTTTGGCAACGTAATCTAATTTTTCCCAAGCAAAAAATTCAACATCTTGTTGGGTTACAGAACCGTTACGTTTGAGTTCCACCGTTTTCGTGTAAGGCGCACGTCCCATGTGCCCGTAAGATGCGGTTTCTTCAAAAATCGGAAATTTTAGCCCGAATCGTTTTACGATTGCAGCCGGGCGCATGTCGAAAATTTCATTTACCTTTTCGGCAATTGCTCCGTCTGAGAGTTTTACTTTTGCCGTTCCGTACGTATTAACGTATAAACCAACGGGTTGAGCCACGCCGATAGCATAAGCGACCTGCACCAAAACTTCATCGGCAACACCGGCGGCAACCAAATTTTTGGCAATATGGCGTGTAGCATACGCAGCAGAACGATCCACTTTGGACGAATCTTTGCCCGAAAATGCGCCGCCGCCGTGCGCGCCCTTGCCGCCGTAGGTGTCCACAATAATTTTACGTCCGGTTAAACCCGTATCGCCGTGCGGTCCGCCGATAACGAATTTCCCGGTCGGATTTACAAAAAGTTTACAATTTTTACCAAACAAATGGTCTAATTTTCCGGCAAATTTCTTTTGAACGCGCGGTAACAAAATATCTTGCACATCTTGTTTTATTTTGGCAAGCATTTCATTTTCAGCTTCTTGTTTCGATTTGCCTGCTGCTTCAACCACAAATTCATCGTGTTGAGTTGAAACCACAATGGTGTCGATACGAACCGGTTTTCCGTTGTCATCGTATTCAATTGTTACTTGCGATTTTGCATCGGGGCGCAGGTAAGTCATTTGTTTTTCCTCTCTGCGAATTTCTGCAAGCACGACCAAAATCTCATGTGCAATTACCAGCGGCACAGGCATATAGCTGTCTGTTTGATTGACTGCGTAACCGAACATCATACCTTGGTCGCCGGCACCTTGTTCGTCTTCGCTTTGACGCACAACACCTTGGTTTATGTCGGGCGATTGCTCATGAATAGCAGAAATTACGCCGCACGACGCACTGTCGAACATGTATTCGGCTTTCGTGTATCCGATGCGTTTGATTACTCGGCGTGCCGTTTCCTGCACGTCCACCCACGCATTAGTTTTCACTTCGCCGCTCAGCACCGTAAGTCCTGTTGTTACAAGTGTTTCGCAAGCAACTTTGGAGTCGGGGTCTTGTTTGAGAAATTCGTCCAACAGAGCGTCGGAAATTTGGTCCGCAACTTTATCGGGATGTCCTTCCGACACCGATTCGGATGTAAATAAATAAGCCATTTTATTGAATATTAATGAATTACAAATAAAGGAGGGAAGGGACTTGCAGGCATTTTAGCATTTTTTTACCGTGGTTGCAAGCAATCAAATCTCTCCACAAAACTATCGACGCAAAAGTATGAAAAAATCTATATAAACAAAAAAGTCCGAAATAATTTTCGAACTTTTTTTAAGTTGACCCACCAGGACTCGAACCTAGAACGACTGGACCAAAACCAGCTGTGTTACCATTACACCATGGGTCAATCTGCTTTTTGCAATTCAAAATTGCGGATGCAAAGATAAAGAAATTTAGAAATAACATGCAAATTTTTTTAAGTTTTTTTTGAAAATTTTTTTTTGAAAATTGATTATTATTTCTTTTGTGAAAATTTTCGTTCATGCAGAAATATTATTACGACAGCCTTTTGCCTTGGTCTGTTTTTGGAATTAGTCTGATAATCTACATGTTAACGCTTGAACCGAGCGTAAGTTTGTGGGATTGCGGCGAATTTATCGCCTCTGCATACAAGTTACAGGTTACGCATCCGCCGGGTGCGCCGCTGTACATGCTCATTGCACGTGTGTTTGCCATTTTTGCACCGAATGTTGAAGGTGTTGCGCTTTTTGTAAATCTACTGTCGGCTGTGGCTAGTGCATTTACGATTTTTTTCTTGTTTAAAATCGTATTGTATTTATTTGAAAAACAGAACTTTAGTAAATTATTTATTCAGATTTCGGCATTCACAGGTGCATTGGTTTTTGCCGTTTCGGACAGTTTTTGGTTTTCGGCAGTGGAAGCAGAAGTTTACGCGCTTTCTATTTTTTTTTCGACATTAATTTTTTGGCTGATGTTGAAATGGGAATCGAAATCGGAATCAGATGAAAGTGCTGATAAATATCTCATTGTCATTACGTTATTACTCGGTCTTTCTGTTGGTGTGCATTTGCTCAATTTGTTAGTGATTCCGGCATTAGTGTTCATTTGGTTTTTCAAAAAGAAACCTGATTTAGGACGATTTTCAATCGGTAAAATATTTATTATCAGTATTTTAATTCTTTTTTACGCCCAATATATTTTGCTCAAAGGTTTTGTGAAACTTGCCGGATTTTCTGAATTATTTTTTGTAAATAATCTGAATTTTCCGTTTCATTCCGGTTTAGTTGCTTTTTTAGCTTTTATATTGATAATCAGTATTTTAATTCTGATAATTTCAAAAAAAAGAAATAAACCGCTTTTGCATTTTTTTGTACTCGGCACGCTTCTTTTTTTGTTAGGATTTTCTACCTATTTTGTTATTTTGATTCGCGCGGAAGCCAATCCGCCTATGAATCAGAACAATCCGAACACAATTTTCGGGCTTGAAACCTACCTGAACCGTGATCAATATGGAACATCGCCGCTGTTTTACGGTTCGTATTTCGATGCCGAATATGACCGCGATTCAGACGGAACTATCAAACAAACAACACATTACAAATATGTGCAAGATTCGGTTCATTATGTTCTAATTCCCAAAAAAATTCCGGAATATCATTTCAAAAACAGTAAAACAATTTTTCCGCGTATGCAAATGCGAGATGCCTCATCCATAGATGGTTACAGGCTTTGGGGTGGTTTGCAAAACGATACGGTTTCGCCGAATTTCGGAAATAATTTGCAATATTTTGCTGCGTATCAGCTTGGGCAAATGTATTTTAGGTATTTGCTTTGGAATTTTGCCGGACGTCAGAACGATATGCTCGGGCAAGGGCATTTTGAACGCGGAAATTTCATTTCAGGGTTCTATTTTTTGGACAAATATATGATTGGTTCACCGCATGATGCTCAGAAAAATGATGCAACCCGAAATGTCTATTTTTTCTTACCGTTTGTGTTAGGTATTTTTGGACTTATCAAGCAAATTAGACATGCGCGACGCGAATTTTGGATTGTTTTCATGTTCTTTTTATTCAACGGAATTGCCATTGTTGTATTTCTAAACCAAGAACCTTATCAGGCAAGAGAGCGCGACTATGCTTATGTCGGCTCGTTTATGGCGTTTGCTGTTTGGATTGCTTACGGCATAATTTATTTGCTTGAATTTATAAAAAATCGTTTAAGTAAAAAATTCACAAAATTTGCAATTCCGGTAATTGCCTTCACAATCCCGGTTTGGATGTTTATTCAAAATTTCGCCGACCATGACCGTTCCGGCAGGTATATTGTACATGACATTGCACACGATTTTTTGGCAGCTTTACCGCAAAATTCAATTCTGTTTGTAAATGCAGACAACGATACCTTTCCGCTTTGGTATATGCAAGAGGTTGAAGGCTTTAGAACCGATGTGCGCATTGTAAATTTGAGTTTGCTAAATGCAGATTGGTATATCAACGGCTTGCGTTTTCGTGCTTACAATGCTGCGCCGTTGGCATTCGGAATTCCGCCGGAACAGTATAGAGAAAGTTTAAATGAAACCTGCTATATTATTGAAAATGAATCTAAAATCTCAATCTTCAAGTTACAAAAAACGGATTCGGGCTACTTATATTTGAAAGATGCTTTACGATTTGTCGCAAATGAAAACGACAGCTCAAAATTAATTTCCGGAACGCAAAAAAGTGATTTTTTACCAAGCCGAAATCTTGCCGTAAATGATTTCTTACAATGGAAAATTGAGTCTGATTATTTGACAAAGAGCGAGTTAGCCATGCTTGATATTATTGCAAATAATTCAGAAGAGCGACCAATCTATTTTTCAAATGTGATTGAATCCACCGAAATGCTTGGTTTGAAGCGATTTACACGAAAAGAAGGTTTCTGTAATGCACTAAAAACCAACAGCGATACCGTATTTGATGCGAATTTTCAATATAAAACACTTACATCACAATTTATTCATAATCAAACAGATACATCAATAAACATCAACTACGACATTAAGCGATTTTTGCGTATGATTCAGCTTTTTGATATTTACGAAGAAACTTTGGAAACGTTAATTTCTGAAAACAAAAAAGCTGAAGTCGAGATTTTGACGAAACAAATGCAAGCCGTTTTCCCGTCCGAAAAATTCACGTATGACGAACGCTTTCAGATACTTGTTGATTCGTATAACTATTTGAAAATGAATAAAAAAGCCTCGGTCATAAAGTTTGAAATATTAAAAAATTTACATGGCGAACTCAAATACATCAACGCACAAACAACGCCGTTTTCGTATTATCTTGAGGCACGTAAAATCCAAATAATCAACTATTTAAAAGAAAATCTT
>DYSM01000258.1 GCA_020718265.1 Draconibacterium orientale
GTTAACAATAATTTTCAAAATTATGAGAATTTTATCGAAAAAAAAATATATCATAGAATAATTCATTAAAACGATATGGTCCGGAAATTTTTTCGGGTTTTTCAGGCAAAAAAAATCTAAAAAAAAGAGAATATAGACTTTTAAAAATCTATATTCTCAATAATATCCAAGAAAAATTGAAACTATGAAACCTGTTTCACTTTGTCCATTCCCACTTTGATAGCCTCTTCGTTCATCGGAATGAGGTTGTGATGACGTTCGGGCAACGATTTTTTTAAGCCTTTGATAACGTTTTCCATTTTAACAATGGGTTTCAGTTTCAAGTATGCTCCCAAAACAATCATATTGAATGTTTTAGAATTTTTTAATGCCGAAGCTTCTTTTGCTCCTTCGATTGTGTAGATTTTTATGTCTTTTCGTGTCGGCAGATGCGTAATTCCGTTAGGGTCGTATAGTAAAACGCCCCCGGGTTTAACGGCTTCCTGAAATTTATCCATCGATTGTTGATTCAATATTATGGCGGTATCAAAAAACTGTAATACCGGCGAGCTGATGCGCTCATCGCTGATAATAACGCTCACATTTGCAGTTCCGCCGCGCATTTCCGGACCGTACGACGGCAACCAACTCACTTCTTGGTCTTGCATGATTCCGGAATATGCTAAAATTTTACCCATCGAAAGTACGCCTTGTCCTCCGAATCCGGCGATTATTATTTCTTCTGTCATTTTTTATTTTTTTAATCTAACAATTAACAATTAATAATTAACCATTAATATTTATCCTTTGATGTCGCCCAAAGGAAAGAACGGCAACATATTTTCTTCCAACCAAATATTAGAGTTTACGGGTGTCATTTTCCAGCCCGAATTGCAATTCGATACAATTTCGATAAAAGCCAATCCTTTTTTCTCTTTTTGTATCTCAAAACCTTTACGAATAGCTTTTTTGGCTCGGTTTACCAATGCCGGTTTGTGAACGGCTTGTCGCGTTACGTAAACAACGCCCGGAAGTTGGGCTATCATTTCCGTAATTTTCAACGGGTGCCCCATCATTTGTACATCTCTTCCGAAAGGCGATGTTGAGGATTTCATTCCGGGAAGAGTTGTGGGAGCCATTTGTCCGCCGGTCATTCCGTAAATTCCGTTATTTATAAAGATGATGACGATATTTTCGCCGCGATTGCAAGCGTGAATCGTTTCTGCTGTTCCGATAGCCGCCAAATCGCCGTCGCCTTGATAGGTGAAAACATATTTATCCGGATACACACGTTTGATGCCCGTAGCCACAGCCGGAGCGCGTCCGTGAGCGGCTTGTTGCATGTCGATATTCATAAATTCGTAAGCCAAAACCGAGCAACCTACCGGCGCAACGCCTATTGTTTGGTCGCCGATGCCCATTTCTTCCAGAACTTCCATTGTGATGCGGTGGGCAACGCCGTGTCCGCAACCGGGGCAATACGACATGATATTGTCGGTTAATAAAGCGGTTTTCTTAAAAACCAATTCCCCTCTTTCTATAATTTCTTGGGGTGTTAATATTGTGCTGTCTGACATTTTTTATCCTCCTATTAATTTTTGTTCGAGTGCTGTAAGGACTTCATCGGGCGAAGGAATCATTCCGCCGTAGCGTCCGAAATGTTCTACTTTTCTTTTTCCGTTCACGGCTAATCGAACGTCTTCCACCATTTGTCCGGCGTTCATTTCTACCGTCAAAATACCTTTTACTTTATCGGCAGCTTTATTAATTTCTTCCGAAGGGAAGGGCCATAAAGTAATCGGGCGAATGAGTCCGATATTGATTCCTTTTGCTTTTCCGAGTTGAATGGTTTTTTGGCAGATACGTGCCGAAGAACCGAATGCAACGAGCAGATAATCGGCATTTTCGCAATTTATTTTCTCGAAACGTATTTCGTTTTTCTCTATTTCGCGATATTTTGCCTGAAGTTTATGATTGTGTTGTTCCTGACGTTCCGATTTCAGTTCCAAAGAAGTGATGATATTGCGTTCGCGTCCGGCTTTTTTACCGACCGTTGCCCAACTTCCGTAGCGTTTTTCAACTTCTTCGTCGGTCAATCGTTCTTGTTGGGGAGGCAGAATCACTTTTTCCATCATTTGCCCGATGAGTCCGTCGGACAATATCAAAACCGGATTTCGGTATTTGAAAGCCATATCGAACGAGAGTTGAACAAAATCAGCCATTTCCTGTACCGAAGCCGGTGCCAAAACAATGAGTCTGTAATCGCCGTGTCCGCCGCCTTTTACCGACTGAAAATAATCGGATTGCGAAGGTTGAATTGTTCCCAAGCCCGGACCGCCGCGAACCACGTTCACAATAAGACACGGTATTTCGGAACCTGCGATGTACGAAATTCCTTCTTGTTTCAAACTGATTCCGGGGCTTGAAGATGAGGTCATTACTTTTTTGCCGCACGCTCCGGCACCGTAAACCATATTGATTGCCGCAATTTCGCTTTCGGCTTGCAAAACAACCATTCCTGTGCGTTTATACGGTTCTTCGGTCATTAAATATTCCAAAATTTCGGATTGCGGCGTAATCGGATATCCGAAATAAGCATCAGCTCCGGCTCTGATTAGAGCTTCGGCTATTGCCTCGTTGCCTTTCATTAATTTTATTTCTTCCATTTTTTTGTGTGGATTTTTTTAATTTTCGGACTTAAAAAGAGTTGAATGTTTATTATTTGAAAAATTGATTTTTTCGGCAGCGAATCAACTAATTTTTCAATAAATCACACATTCCTAATTCCTAATTCGTGATTACTTACTTGGTTTGAGGCGATAAACAGTGATTACTGCATCGGGACAAACTGTTGCACAACTGACACAGCCTGTGCACGCATCGTGATTTAAGGGATAAGCATAATTGTATCCTTTCCCGTTAACTTCCTTGTGCAGTGCAATAACATTCGTAGGACATGCGACTACACATAAATTACAGCCTTTGCAGCGTTCTGTATCCACCACAATAGCTCCTCTTACTTTTGCCATGATATTTATTTATAATTAACGATTGTTTGATAAAAATTTTTCAAAATTAGCGATTCTTTTTTGACTGATTGATATTTTATGTTGAAAATATTTTATGGTTTTCTGTGTTAAAAAACACACGATATTTATCCTTTTGATTCTTTATTTTTTTTCACTCGATTGCTGATAATTTTCCCTTCTGCATGGTCTTTATTAAAAGCGTTGAGTCTTTCTTCCAAAGCTGCAAATTGTATTTCTTTGGTTTGCGAAACGCAAGCGCGAAGACCTTCAATATGCTCGCTTCCGGTAATTTCGAGGCTGATGGCGCTAATTCCGTAATAAATAAGTTCTTCGAGCAATTGAGCACCCGAAAGTCCGGGATATGAAAATGTGAAGTAAAATCCGTCGGCAAGCGGTTTGTCTTCATCTTTGTCGTAAACGATTTTAAATCCGTTTTCGAGCATCAATTTTTTCATTTTATAAGCTCTGTCTGCATATATTTTAACATCATTCAAGAAATTAAAGTTCCCGTCATTTGCAGCTTTCAACATCGCCGCTAATCCGAATTGTGCAGAATGTGTTACTCCCGAAGAAAGCGAATACAAAGCTCCGTAAATCATGGAATAGCCGAATTTATCGGTCGAATAATATCGTTTTAAATCCGGATATCGACGATTGTACAATTTCGGCGACATCACCAGAGTTGCCACTCTTTGTCCGGCGTAACTGAATGCTTTGGAGCTCGAAATGAGGAAAATATAATTATCGGTGTATTTTGCAACAGTGGGTTGAAACGGGGCTTTGCCCGGCGTAGAATAATCGGTTCTGAAATCCATTCCGAAATATGCCAAATCTTCAACAACAATTACGTCGTATTTATCGGCTGTTTCGGCAATAATTTTCAATTCGGTGTCGGTAAAACAAATCCACGATGGATTGTTGGGGTTGGAATACAGAACTGTTGAATAATTTCCGTTTTTAAACTCTTCTTCGAGTTTTGCTCTGAGTTTTTCACCTCGATAATTATACACATCGAACGAACCGTAATCTTGCCCCAACACGCGACATTGTTGCTTTTGAACCGGAAATCCGGGGTCGATAAACAGGGTTCCTTTTCGGTTTCTGTCGGTTCGGTTGGCAACCAAAAGCATCGCCATGCCGCCTTGCATCGAGCCTACCGAGGGAACGCAATTTTCTTCTTCAACATCAATGTCTAAAAACAATTTCACGAATCGTTTGGTTTCGTGTTTTAATTCGGTAACGCCTTCAATCATCGGATATTTAGATGCCACGCCTCTGTTGAGTGCGTCGATTTCGGCTTGGGTGCCTATTTGCGGAGGATTGAGTCCGGGAACACCCATTTCCATGCGAACGAATTTTTCGCCCGTCGCTTCTTCAATTCGGTTTACTAAACGAACAATTTCGCGAATGGTAGAGGTTCCCAAATTTTCGAGTTCGCTTTCGTCTC
>DYSM01000016.1:0-18126 GCA_020718265.1 Draconibacterium orientale
AAGCATATAGATTGTATAGCTAAAATAAAACAGGCTTTTTAGACCGGACTCAATATTAATTACTTAACTTTTGAAAATCCAAATTCTTTGGCGTATTCTTCAAGCGTGCCATATTCGTGGACGCTGCCCGAGGTAATATCCGGCAAAGGCTCTGTCAAAAGAATTTCGCCGACAAAATTTATTTTAGTTACAAAGGTTTTTGCATCCTTGTAAACCGTCGTATCAGGAACCAGAATTAGGTTGCCTTTATCAGCCGACCAAGTTCCTGATTCATAAGGTTTTGTAACGCCATCCTCTATTACCGAGTAAGCATACGTTTTGTCTTCGGTAAATTGAACTTGAATCGGTTCGTGATTTCCGTTCCATTTTCCGAGAATACTTTGTTCCGATTCGGTTAAAGCCTTCGAGCAACTTGTTAAGGCTAACAGCCCAAGCGCAATTACTGCGGCAAAATTTTTGAAATTTTTCATGATGTAGATATTATATGTTAAAATGAAAATCCTTTTCCGGCGTAATAATCCAAAATACTTCGGCGAAACAAGTAATCGAATTTTGCTTGAATATGCTCTGATTCAGCATTTTGAAAATTGTTAAACGTGAGCTGAAAATCGTGGTATGAAATCAAACCAACCTTATATTTTTTTTCCGAATACTCATAAGCCGTCTTGTTCGCAAGCATTGCACGCTCGCTTGCTCGATAGCGTTGCAGCGCGGCATCGGCATTACCGAACGCTTCGCTGATGGTTTTAAACAGTGTATTTTTTGCGTTATACACATTAAGTTCTTGATTCAGAGATTGAATTTTCGCAGTTTTTACAGCAGTTTCAGTCATTCTGTTGTTGAAAATTGGCACGGAAAGTCGCAAACCTACCGAAGTGCCGGCATTGTCGGCAAATTGATTTACGAACGGATACGCAGACTCCGTAAATGTCGGTTGAAACATATACACAGTTTGGTAAGTATCTGTATATCCGACAGGTAGCGCAAGAGTGTCGCCGGGCGCATATTGCTTGCGCGCATCGGAATAACCGGTGGAATAGCTCGCAGACAAACTCAACTTTGGATAAAAATTACTGCGTGCAATAGAAACTTCATACGAACTTGCCTTCAAACGGTATTCCTGACTCACAATTTCCGGCATCGTGAGGGCGGTCTGGTAAACTTCGTCTATGGTGTAAGGCAAAATTGTATCGGCAGCAGAAATTACCGGAAGTTCTATTTCAAAAGCTGTGGTATCAGTATAATCAATCAATTGTTGGAGCAATAAAACTGTGTTTTTCAATTGATTACGAGCATTTATGACTTGCAACTCACTGTTTGCAGTTTGTGCAGTCATGTTGAGTAAATCACCTTCGGGCAATTTTCCGGCATTGACTAATTTTTTCGTAAAATCCTCTTGGTCTTTACTTTGCAACAATCTATTTTCCGAAGTTTTCAAAATTTCCTGATTAAACAAAATTTGCAAAAAAACAGTTGCAATATTCATCGCCAAATCGTCTTTCAACTTCGCTTGTTCCTGAATGCTCGCCATGAGATTATAATTATTTCGGCGAATGGTATTAAAATTTTTGCCGCCGCTGAACAAATTCATTTGCGCACTCACATACAAATTTGACGATTGAATATTTTGCGTCGTAAATTCATACGTGTAAGGATCGACAGAACGACCGAAATTCATGTTGTAATCCGCGCCGGCATTGAGACTTGGCAACAAAGCCGCCTTCGATTGCGCCAAATTATACTCTTGAATTTTGACCGAAAACGCACTTTGTTTCATCTGCACATTATTTTCATAAGCAAATTCCACGCAACGTTTCAACGACCATGCGGTTTGAGAAAAAGTATAATTCACTGTAAATAAGAAACTTAGCAAAACTAAAAATCGAACGGTTCGCATAATTAATAAGCTTACAATAGATTGCAAGTTTACATCAAAAATGCCGTAATTCAAAAGAATATCCACATAAGCTGTTACGAAATACCTAAACTTTTGTATATTTGTAGAAAAATATAAAATGGAAGCTGTTTATAGATTAAAAGAAAACGAACTGAATGTTCAGCTTTTGGAAACCATCAAAAAACTTTTTGCCGGCGAAGAAATCATTATTTCTGTAACTTCTGCGAAAGCTAACAAAAAAGCGAATTCTTACTCAGAAAAACTCCTAAAATCTGTCAAGAATATTGAAGCAGGAAACTATAAAGAATTTTCAGGGGCTGAATTTGAGGAACTTAGTGAAAATTTAATGAAAGCATGAAATCGATACGTTTTGAATCCGAAGCTTTCGTTGATTTTACAAATTGGTCTGTTGAAAACAAAGCTATTTTTAAGAAAATCAATGAATTAATCAAAGATATAGACAGAGACAATTTTCACGGAATTGGGAAACCTGAGCCTCTCAAACACGAGCTTAAAGGATGGTGGTCAAGAAGAATATCAGAAGAAGACAGATTAGTGTATAAAATTGAAAATGAAGTAATTATCATATCCCAATGTAAAGGTCATTATTAAAATTCCACGCCAATCGATAACAAAAAATTGCGCCTCGGCATCGGTCGGTAAAGCATGGAATGATACACTTCGTTGAACAAGTTAAATATCTTAAAATCAGCAGATAATCTCAATTTTTTAATCGAAAATTTATACGAAAATGCTACATCGTTCATAAAATACGGATACATTCGGTTTCGTGTGCCGATTTGTGCTGCCGAAGTCGTAAAACGCTCACTGTAAGACGTATGTTGCCAATTGATAATGAATGACTTATATTGAAATTGTGCAAATAAATTTCCGGAATGTTTCGGCACATACGCCAACTGTTGCCCATAAGAAACGCTTCCCCAAACCATCGGATTTCCAAGATTTTTAGCGGACGTAAAGCTGTAATTTCCGACAACTTTGTAAGAGATTTTAGAAATTTTTCCGGAAATTTTGGCAGAAAATTCAAAGCCTTGCGTTACAACACGCTCAATATTAAATGGTTGCCAATAGCCTTTTACGCTTGGCAGCCAAATAATCCAATTCTGAATATCGGAACGAAAAGTTGTTAATTCGCCTTCAATGTGATAGTTATGCAAATCAAACAAGGTTCTGAAACCGAGTTCCCCTGTTTCGCCTTTTTCGGGCAACAAATTCGGATTTCCGCCCGGAAACCAATACAAATCGTTTAACGACGGTTGTTTGAAATTTCTTGAAAAATTAGCTTTCAGAAAAATATTTTTTTTAGCTAAAACTTTGTAATCCAAACCGATATATGGAATTATCGGCTGAAATTTAACCTCTGAAATTTCTTGACGACAAAGTATTTTTAAAAATAATCTGTCGTTAAAAGATTTATCGGCTGAGCACACGACCGATGCATCCGTACGCGCGCGAGTGTATCCGTTATTGCTCACTGTATCAATATTTTGTATTGAAAAATGTTGCAATTCCGACTTCAAATCAACATTCAAATTCCGTTTGCTTGCATAAGAAAAGCCGTAGCGTGCCAAAGCCATTTTCTCCGAACTTTTAGCGTAAATTACAGAAGCGAATCCTCTGCCCGAAATTAAGTTTGAAAGTTCGTAAACACTTGAAGAAGAAGAATATGCGAGTGAAAAATTAGATGATGATTTTGTCGAAATGACTTTGAAATCAGAAGTAAATTTGTGGTCGAATTGAGTTTGTCGGTTTCTGTTCGAGTCCTCGCTGCCTTCAAAACTTGTGGCTTGAGGCAAACTTCGGTTTACGGATTGCCCCCAATATCGCAACGCAACTATTTGATTTCGTGTCGGTTTTGCATAAAATTCCTGAATTACACCTTGAAAGCGAAAATCTGCAAACGTGTTGGTATCTAACGGATTAACTAATTTTCCTGAAATAGAATCCCAAACTCCGACCATTCGATTTACGAACGTGAAATCATTTGCTGAAACTGTAGAATATGCACGCGTTTTGGATTGAAGTTTGGAATTTCCTGCTGAAAGTTTTAAATGTTCGTTGTAACTTTTGTAAGAGCCGATGCTTTGTAAGTAACTTACTGATAATTGGTTAGTCCAATTTGCAGAATTTTGTAACGACACCGAACCGCCCAAACCTCCGCCATGATCTTCAAGCGAAGCAGAACCATGTTTTACGCTCAATTCATCAGCCAAAAATACCGGAATCAGCGAAAAATCCGTAACGCCCGACATTGGCGAATTTAGCGGCAAACCGTTCCAATCGGCTTTCGTGTGGCTTGCTGCCGTGCCGCGAAACGCCGCAGTCGCAAACGCACCGCGACCGTAATTTTTGATAAAAACCGTTGAATTTTCAGCTAAAATATCCGACAACGCACGTGTTTTTTGCGAAGAAAGAACTGCACTATCAATCTCATTTACAGACATTCCGGCTGATTTGGAACTTCCGGCGCGATGTCCGAAAATCTCAACATTTTCGATGTTTAAAATCGTGTCCGGCTGAGAAAATGCAACAAAAGTCGAAAGTAGAATCAGACAAATTGCGACAAAAAACTTCATTGTTTACAGAACTTTGAAGTTGTTTTTGTCGTTGAATTTTCAACAGAAATTAAATAAATTCCCGAATCTAAATGTGCGACGGACAGGTTGTAAAAATTGGTGTAAATCAAAGAACTCCAAATAATTAAGCCCGAAAGATTGTATATTTTTAGCGTGGAATTTTCAACATTTTCTAAATACAAAAAATCAGAAACCGGGTTGGGATACATCTTGAAAACCGGATTTGTGTTAGTTGAATCATTAACGTTTTTTGATAATTTTACAGAAACATCAAAACTTGAGAAAACACTCGAATTTTGCGCCAAACACGCTGTTAATGTTGTAGTTCCGTCAGCGGAGCAATGCAAAATATTGTTAGAATCAACTGTAAAATTTGCGTTTGTTGAAGTCCAAACAAGCTCATTATCAGGCTTATATCTGCCATTCACGAACGGAAAAATTTCGAGCTGAATTTTAGATGAGAAAATGGTATCTTTCGGAACGTTTACGGACACAAAATCCTGATTTCCTAATAGTTCCGAATTTGGTAAAACAACACACGCTCCTGTGATTTCTGTCGAAACTTCGCCCAACCAGCCACCGTTTGCGGAAATCGCAGTTTGTATTTTTATGAAATGAATTTTGTCTAAATCGACATAATTTCCGTCCGAATCCACAGCCCAAGATATGTCGAACGCATCGCCGCCGGCATTCTCATTTTCAACGGAATACGGATTGTCCGGGATGGTAAACGGCGCAGATTTACGCGGTTTGTTATCGGCATATCCGAATGCACGCGGAAACGATTTTACGGTTGCTGAGCTTGAATCCAAATTTGCACAAATTTGTGTTCCGCTCAAAGTGTATGAGGTTTGTGAAATATCTTCAAAATATTGAATTTCAGGATAATACGTTTGTTTGTAGTATGAATTTTGTTCAAGATATCCTGTTTCTGAAAAATTATTTTCCCAAAAAACGGTGTCGTCAGAATTGATATACGTTTGCGTGCAGTTTTTGCGTGTTGAAGTAAAAAAATAGTCGCTTCCGGCAAGTTCAAACCACGTATCATCGGGCAAATTGTTAGAATTATCGTCGCGCATCACCCAAACAACCGCCGGCTCAGCCCATTGCGGCATCGGATTTCCGAAAATTGTAAAATCAACGCCGTACGGATTATCTATATGATTTTCAACAGGTTCGGCAAAGCGAAACACAACATAACCGCCAAACGCACCAAGCGAAAGCATTCCGTTTACGCCGCCGACGATGGAATTTGCAGCCTCGGGCGTTCCTAAACGCGTATTGATAAGCTGTCCGGGAGCAGGACGATACTCTAAAACTTCGCTAATATATTGAGATTCAGCTTGTTTTGAAATACAAACAAGTAGAAAGATTGTCAGAATAATGTTGCGCATCGAATTCAAAATTTTATCAATTTGACAAAAAAGAAATCGTAACAAAACGGCACAACGCAAAAAATAAGTGCTGTATTTCACTCGTTCTCCGCGAGTTACGACATCTTTCAGTATTGGCAGGTCTTCTGACTTTCCGTTTCCGTTCGCACCTTCCCGCAAAACGCAGTGGCATACACGAACAGTTGTATCTGACTGATACACAGGTTTACAGCAGCGGGAACTGTTGCCGATGTGCGCGGCATTCCCTTTTAATTCCAAATTTGGAAACCGATACGCGACAAAAATACGATTTTAAACGGAAATATATCGACTTTCTGAATTATTTTTTTGCACTTGCAACATTTTGCGAAATTTGCTTTGAGCTTTCGGAGAGTTGTGATAATTCGCGTGCAAATAGGTTCATTTTGGTTGCAGAATCGGCATTGAGCGTTGAAATTTCTGCGAGCTTTTGCACGGCTGAATTTACACTTTTAATCGCCATGGTTTGCTCACGTCCGGATGCGCTGATGGTTTCGATGAGCGACAAGGTTTCTTGGCTTTTTGCTAAGTTTTCTATCATTTCTTTTTGTAAACTTTCTGTGATTTGAAAACTTAATTTAGTTAAATTTGAAATTTCGTCGGAAACCGAATTGCTTTTTGTGGCAAGTTTGCGCACTTCGTCTGCCACAACAGAAAATCCGGCACCGAAACGTTTGGCTTTTGCCGATTCTATGGACGCATTGAGAGCCAAGATGTTAGTCTGAAATGCAATATCAGAAATGTGTTGTGTGCGTTCCGAAATTGAATTTATAAGTTCAACGGCTTTGATAATTGTTTCGCTGCTGCGTTTGAGTTGCTCGGCAGATTCTTTGAAAACCTTAAACGAAAGTTCGGCATTTTCAGAATTATTTAACACAATGCCGGTCATTTCCTCCATTTCCGAAGAAATTTCTTCGATTTGTGCTGCCTGAGTTTCGGCATTCAAAGCAACTTGTTCAGAGGTATGGTTAAGCTCTTTTCCCAAGCTCGTCATCCGTGTTGATGTTTGAGAAATTCCCGAGATAACATTCTGCATCACAGAGTTTTGCTCCTTTGATTTGTGAAAAGATTTATCTAATTGTGTCATGGATGATGTTACAAACCGCGTAAAAATCAGACTTAATACAGCAATTATCAGCACAACCATAAGGTAAATCAGGAAACCGTATTCAACCGTAGGACGTATAAATTCAGGCACAAACGGAAAACGCAATTTATGAATCACAACAGCGGTTACCAATGTTACACCAACTATTGTAAAAAAAGCGTACAACCGAGCAAACATGGCGGAAAAAATAATGTATGCTATAAATAAATAGAATTGGATGAAAAAATAGTACGGACCCGGATATTTAGTTACGTTTGAAATGGATACGACCATTATTGCAGTTAAAAATAACGACAGTAAATCACCCGCAAGTTGGCTTCGTCCTGACCGAATGAGAAATAAGGTACCAACAATCGCAACAAATGAACCTATAACATTATACGTTTTATGTATTTCGGAAAATAGTAGCAGATAGATAAGCAAAATGCTGACTATCATTACGATAATAACCAACATTAAGGTAAGCGACCGCGCTTGCAAGTATGATATACCACGTTTGTGATCTACATTTTTGAGAAAAAAATTAAGAATTGATTTCATAATTTTTGTGTTGCATTATTGGCTAAAATTAGATACTAAAGATTAATTTACAAAAATCGTGCAACACTTTTTTATATTATATGCGAAAATTATTTGTCAGATAACATTTATTAACACAAATATACTTAGAAAAAACTATTTTTACGTTTGAATCGTATCACAAATATCATGCTTGGATTATGAATTATAGAAACTTCGTTATCGTTCTGTTTTTTAGCTTGTTACATTTTCAAATAGCAGCTCAAACATATACGCAAACCGTGCGCGGATTTGTGATAGACGCAGATTCAAAAAGCCCGTTGCCCGGCGCAAACATCGTTTTGCTCAATTCTGACCCGCTCAATGGCGCGCTTTCGGATTCAGACGGCGAATTTTCGCTCAAAAATGTGCCGGTCGGACGGCAAGAATTACAAGTGAGCATGATTGGATACGCGCCGGCAAAACTCTCAAATTTAGATGTTCGCTCCGGAAAAGAACTTATTTTGACCGTTGAATTGGAGGAAGAAGTCGTTCAAACAGAAGCTGTTATCATAAAAGCATATTCCGAAAAAGATAAGCCTATCAACGAGATGGCAACCGTTAGCGCACGTTCGTTCAGCGTTGAGGAAACCGAACGCTACGCCGGCACTTGGTTCGACCCTGCGCGTATGGCTGCAAACTACGCAGGCGTGAACGCTGCGGGCGACCAGCGCAACGACATTATCATTCGCGGAAATTCGCCCACCGGATTGCTCTGGCGATTGGAAGGGATAGACATTCCGAATCCGAACCATTTCGGCACGCTCGGAACGACCGGCGGTCCAATTAGTATATTGAACAACAGTCTGTTAGATAATTCAGATTTTTACACCGGTGCATTTCCGGCAGAATACGGCAACGCGCTTTCCGGCGTTTTCGACCTCAATATGCGTTCCGGAAACAACCAAACGCGCGAATACACGGCTCAAATTGGCATGAACGGCTTTGAACTTGCGGCGGAAGGTCCGTTTTCAAATAAATCAAAAGCTTCGTATTTAGCAAGTTACAGATATTCAACGCTTTCAATTTTTGATTATTTAGGCATAAATTTTGGCGTTTCGGGCGTTCCGGAATATCACGATGGCTCGTTTAAAATTAACGTTCCGGGCACCAAACTCGGCAAATTCAGCCTGTTCGGTGTCGGCGGACAGAGCCATATTCAAGTGTTGAGCAAAAATCAGGACGAAGACGATTGGACTTTCGGAGCATCGGGTTTGGACTTGGAATTTGGCTCGGCAATGGGTGTTATCGGCTTGACGCACAATGTGTTCTTCGATAAAAATACCAGCTTGTCCACAGCATTCGCAATTTCGGGCACGCAATCCTCTGCTCGAACGGATTCTGCATTTTTCAAAGTAAAACCGACTGTAGTTTACGGCGATAAATCCACCGAAATAAAATATTCGGCAAATACAAAATTCATAAAAAAAATTAATACTAAAAATACATTAAATGCAGGTTTTCAGGCAGATATGTTTCAAATAAACTATGCCGACAGCTTTCTTATGCCCGATTATTCCTATCGAAAACTGACTGAAAGTTCCGACGAAACCTTGTTACTTTTGCAAACTTACGCGCAATTTAAACACAAATTTTCAGAACATTTTGCGTTTTACGGCGGCATTCACGCACAATATTTGGCATACAACAGCAGCAAAATTGCCGAACCGCGCCTAAGTTTGAAGTGGAATTTTTTGCCGAAACATACCTTAAGTTTCGCTGCCGGCTCGCACAGCCAGCTTCAGCCCCGCTTGTTTTATTTTTTCCAAACTCGACAACCCGACGGAACTTACACGCAAACGAATCGGAATCTGGATTTTTCAAAAAGCAACCAACTCGTTTTGAGCTATGACTATGTGATTTCCAAAAATTTGAGATTGAAAACCGAAACTTATTATCAGCATTTATACGATTATCCGGTAGAAATTCGACCTTCGGAATATTCTTTAATAAATTATGGTACAACATTTTACTCAGGCAGAGCCGACAGTCTGCAAAACACCGGCACGGGAACAAATTTCGGCGCCGAACTGACGTTTGAAAAATTTTTGAGCCAAAATTATTACTTCTTGCTCACGACTTCCGTGTTCGAATCCACATACACAGGCAGCGACAACATTGAGCGCAATACGATTTTCAACGGAAATTATGTCGTCAATTTACTCGGCGGATACGCGTTTGACATTGGAAAATATAATACGTTGAAATTAGATGCAAAAATTGTAAATGCCGGCGGAAAACGCTATATTCCAATTGATTCCGAAGCCTCGAAACTTGCAGGAAAAGCTGTTTACGACTATTCAAAAGCGTATGAATCTCAATACGCGCCTTATTTTAGAATTGATGCACGAATGTCGTACAAATGGAATTTGAAAAAATTTACTACAGAAATTGCGTTTGATGTTCAAAATATTACAAAACATCAAAATGTGCTCACCGAAACTTACAATCCGAAAACAAATTCGGTCGATTACGACTACCAACTTGGGCTGTTTTATGTTTTTTTATTGCGCTTTCAGTTCTAAAAAATCTATTTTTGCAAAAAAATATTATGCGATTTTTCAAACTAATTATAATACAAATTTTGCTGTTCGGAAATTTGTTTGCGCAAAGCATCGAGATTGTCGGACGCGTGGAATCGGACGGCGGCAGACTCATCGAAGGCGCGTCCGTTCGCACTCCCGACAATCTTGTTTACACTTCGACAGATATACGAGGCAGATTTAGAATAGATGTTCCGAATTCGTATAAATATCTGATAATTACTGCCGTAAGCCACGATACAACTGTTTTTAATATCGAAACCTACGACGGCAGTTTTGCACAAATTAAAGTTACGGAAAATTCTGAAATAGAACAAGTTGTAATTCACGGCGACGGAATAAATTCCGCAGGCGATTTGGGCATCGAAGCCGAAACCGTGAAGCATTTGCCCTCCGTTTCGGGTAATATTGAGGATTTGGTAAAATTGAATTTGGGCGTTACCGGCTCACGCAACGAAATGAGTTCGCAATACTCCGTACGCGGCGGAAATTTCGATGAGAACTTGGTGTACGTCAATGGCATAGAAGTTTATCGCCCGCAACTCATACGCGAAGGTCAGCAGGAAGGTTTGAGCTTTATCAATCCGGATTTAGTTTCAAAAGTGCGATTTTCGGCAGGCGGTTTTGCGGCACGTTACGGCGATAAATCGGCTTCAGTTTTGGATGTAATCTACAAACAAGCGCGCGATTTCGGCGTTGCGGCTTCGGGCAGTTTGCTGGGCGGAAATATTGCCGTACGCGGAACGGCTGCTAAGGATAAGTTCACGTATATCACAGGGTTACGCTACAAAAATACGCGTTACATGCTTTCGGCATTTGAAACAAGCGGCGACTACAAGCCAAGTTTTCTCGACTTTCAATCGTATCTCACGTGGCGGTTTTCGCCTTATGTGAGTTTGGGCGTTTTGATAAATGCTGCCGATAATAAATTTCATTTTATTCCGGAAGATAAAGATGTGTATTTCGGCACAATCACAGACATTTACGGCTTGTCTGTCGATTTTGAAGGACAAGAAATAAATCGTTTTACGAATTATACAACTGCGGCTTCACTCAATTTCAGACCCACGGATTATGCGAATTACAAATTCACGTTGTCTGCCATAAATGCCATAGAATCAGAAACTTATGATATTTATGGTGTCTATAATTTGAATCAAATAGACAGCGACATCGGCAGCGAAAATGCCGGAGACAGTTTGTTGAATCTCGGGTACGGTTTATACATGGAACATGCACGTAACTATTTGTATCTCAGGGCATATTCGGCAAGTCATTTGGCTGAAATTTCGTACGAAAACCACAAAGTTCAGTGGGGCGCAACGGCAAAATATGAAGCCCTCTCCGACAAAATCGACGAGTGGGAAATGCTCGATTCTGCCGGATATTCCATTCCTTACGAAGGAAATTCAATAGAATTAAACAGAAACGTTAAAGCAAAAAATTCCCTCATAACCAAACGACTAGACGGATTTTTGCAAGATGCGACAGTTCTCGAAACAGAAAGAATGCTTTGGGAAATTCAGGGCGGCGTGCGTGCAAATTACAACACTTATAATCAAGAAATTCTGATAAGCCCGCGCGGTTCGGCGGCAGTGTTGTTTACCGAAAATCCGCACAATCACAAACTGCGTTTAGCAAGTGGAATATACTATCAACCACCGTTTTACAAAGAAATTCGCAACAAACTCGGTACGCTTGATAAAAATAGTTTAGCCCAAAAATCAATTCATTTTGTTGCCGGATACGAGTTCAAATTCAAAGCCATGAACCGCGATTTAACACTTATCAACGAATTGTATTACAAGAAGTTAGATAATTTTATCCCGTTTGAATTGGACAATGTCCGCATTTCCTACCTCACAAACCAACGCGCGCATGGCTACGTGAGCGGAATTGATGCCAAAATTCTCGGTGATTTTGTCGTAAACGGCGCCGAATCTTCATTCACGTTGTCTGTTATGCAAACTCAGGAACAAGTTTATTCAATTGATAATGAATCAATTGCAAATCAACCGTATTTGCCGCGAGCTACTGACCAACGTGTTTCGGCAAATTTATTTTTGCAAGATTATATTCCCGGAAATAAAAATTTCAAAGCCCATTTGAATTTAGTTTACGGAACCGGATTTCCGTTTTGGTCGCCAAAAGTTGGAAAATTAAGCAGTTTGCAACGTTCCGGCGACTACAAACGCGTTGATTTAGGTGCAAGTTACATCATATTTGGAAAAGATGCACGTCGGAATTATTCAGGAACCCTTGGCAAAATCAAAAATCTTTGGCTCACGGTTGAAGTTTTTAACGTGTTGGATGTCGATAATACCATTTCATATTCATGGATGTTGGTTGTGCCTAATTCTGCGGTTTACGGCTCTACCGTGCAAGAATATGCTGCGCCAAACCATCTTTCCGGCATACGATTTAATTTGAAACTTACCTTAGAAATTTAAACGTGAAATTTACAAAATTTAATTTAGTTTTGATATTTAGTACAATTCTCATAGTTTTTGCACAAAGTTGCATGAACGATGACGAACTTTGGCAGCACGTTCAAATTCCAAAAATTACAGGCAAAGGCGTTTTTATTGTAAACGAAGGAAATTTTATGTATCAAAATGCCTCGTTATCGTTGTATGATGCTGAAAATCAAATTGTTTACCCCAGTATTTTTAATGCCGTAAACGGAATTCCGTTGGGCGATGTTGCGCAATCTGCATCGCTTCACAACGGACTTCTTTACATTGTGGTCAATAACAGCGGAAAAATATATGTTATTGATTCTGAAACTTTTGAATACAAAGCAAAAATTACCGGATTGACCTCGCCGCGCTATATTCATTTTGTTTCGGACAAAAAAGCGTATATTTCCGACCTGTATTCTAAAACAATTTCTATTTTAGACGTTGAAAATCAAACGGTTGTCGGACATATTTCAGTCGAAAATCATAACTCAAAATTTTACCAACATTCAACGGAACAATTTGTCCGATTTGAAAATACAGTATTTGTCAATTGTTGGAATTATGACAATAAAATTCTAGTTATCAATACTTTAACAGATAAAGTGGCGGATTCGATAACAGTACCGAAACAACCGCAAAGCATGGTGCTCGACCGATTTGAGAATCTTTGGGTGTTGTGCGACGGCGGATTGCCCGGCAGCGCGTTTGGTTTTGAAACTCCGGCATTGTGCAAAATTAATGCACGTTCACGCAAAATTGAACGAACTATCAAATTTTCAAACGATTCAAAGGTTTCTGAATTGTGTTTAAATTCGACAAAAGATACACTATTTTTTCTTAATCGTGATGTAATGCGTTTGCCTGTTTTGTCGGAAAACTCGCCGGAAATTTTCTTCAAAAACCCGTATAACTCATTGGAAATCGGAGGTTTGTACGGGCTTGGAATTTCGCCCGTAAACAGCGAAGTTTACGTTGGCGACGGCGCGGATTTTGTGCAAAACGGCAGAGTTTTTAGGCTAAATTCCAAAGGTACAGCCATCGACACATTTAACGTAGGCATTATTCCCGGAAGTTTTTGTTTTAAATGAGTGAAATTATTTAACTTTGCATATTTAGTGTAATTTAAAGATTATGAATAAGATAGAACTATATCCGTTAAAATTTCAACCCATATTCAAAGAAACACTTTGGGGCGGACGAAAATTAGAAACCAAACTAAATAAGAATTTGCCAGAGGGAAAAATTGGCGAAAGCTGGGAAATTTCAGGCGTAAAAAATAATATTTCGGTGGTTTCAAACGGAATATTAGCAGGAAAAACGCTCGATTATTTGATTGAAACATTCGGAGCTAAATTACTGGGACACAAAATTTTAGAACGTTTTAACGGAGCATTTCCGCTTCTGATAAAATTTATTGATGCCGCCGAAGATTTATCCGTGCAAGTACATCCCGATGATTCTTTTGCCGAGAAAAATGCGCTTGGTTTCGGTAAAACAGAAATGTGGTATGTCATTGATTGTGATAATGATGCATCACTAATTTCCGGGTTTAAACATGCAACTTACAAGGCGGACTATCTTGAAAAATTAGAATCAAAATCACTTTCCGAATTGTTAAATCGCGTGGAAGTTTCTGCCGGCGATGTATTTTTCATTCCGCCCGGACGTGTGCATACGATAGGAAAAGGTATCTTACTCGCTGAAATTCAACAAAGTTCCGACATCACATTTCGCATTTACGATTGGGACAGAACGGACAAAAACGGAAAAACACGCGAATTGCATTTTGACGATGCGATGAACGTTTTGGATTTTGGTGCCTGCCGCGAGGCTAAAACGCGTTACGATTTATTTAACGAAAATGCCGAACTTTGCAAGTCTAACTATTTCACAGTCAATAAAATACAAATTTCTAAACCACTTTATAAACATTATACGGAGTTCGACAGTTTTATAATATTGATGGGCATTGCAGGAGAAATCACAGTTACGACGAACGAAATTTCAGAAACGCTTTCAGTTGGCGAAACAATCCTTTTGCCGGCTGATTGTAAACAAGTTACTATTTTACCTACGGATAAAGCGAAATTTCTGGAAATCTATATCGAATTTTAGTTTCAAAACTTGGACTAAAGCAACCTTTTTCAAAAAATTGTGTCTTTCTGTAAAATAATTTATTTTTTTTGTGGAATTATATTCAACTTCGCATCATAATAGAAAATAAGTTAAAATATTTAACGTTTTTTAATAGAATTTGTATCATCCTAAATTTTTTTAAAGTATGAAAGTCAGAAGATTTCTTTTAGCAATTGTTGCATTGATGGCGTTTTCGTTTACCGGTTTTAGCCAAGTGGAACAAGTGGACGCGCCGATGTTCGGCACAACCCGCAGTTTGAACGCAGCTTATTCGCACGATTTCGCAGAAGTCAGCGGTAAAGCAGTGTCGTATCAATTCAAAATCGTAAATGACGGCAAGAGCAATATGCAAATTACCGACATCGAAATTCCTGAAAAAGTTGGTGTTACCATGTTGTCCAAAAATATTCCGGCAGGAAAAGAAGGCATCATCGTTGTAACGGTTGATCCAACAGTTGCTACCGTTGGCGATTTTAAGGAAAAAATTGTTGTAAAAACGGTTCAAAACGAAATTTCTGTGGTAACAACCAAGGAAATTACCTTCACAATTTCAGGTAAAGTAAAATAATTTTTGATTTCAAACAACGTTTGAGATTGTAAATTTTAAAAAAGCACCCGTTTTGGGTGCTTTTTTTTAATACGATTTTGCAAACAATACGCGTCGTTTCGACGGATTTCCTGAGTAAATGCACACGCCGTCTTCGTCCGGAGAATCGAACGGAATGCAACGAATGGTCGCTTTGGTTTCTTCTTTGATTTTTGCTTCTGTTTCGGGCGTTCCGTCCCAATGTGCAAGCACAAAACCGCCGCCGTCGGAATTTACAATCGCTTTCAATTCGTCGTACGTATCGACTTTGAAAAGTTTTGAATCACGATGTTTGCGCGCTTTTTCGTAAATATTTTGTTGAATTTCTTCCAACAATTTTTCAATATATTCGGCAATACCTTCTTGCTTAACTATTTGTTTTTCAAGTGTATCGCGGCGAACCAGCTCAGCATTTCCGTTTTCCAAATCGCGCGGTCCGATAGCTAAACGCACCGGCACGCCTTTGAGTTCGTATTCCGCAAATTTGAACCCGGGGCGATTGTTGTCGTTGCTGTCGTATTTTACACTTATGCCTTTGGCTTTCAACTCGGTCGTAATTATTTTGACTGCAGTTGAAATTTTTTCGAGTTCGTCATTGTTTTTGTAAATCGGCACAATTACTACGTGAATCGGCGCAAGTTTCGGCGGTAAAACCAAACCTTTGTCGTCCGAATGCGCCATGATAAGCGCGCCCATTAATCGTGTTGAAACGCCCCACGAACTTGCCCAAACAAATTCCTGTTTGCCTTCTTTGTTCAAAAATTTAACATCGAATGCTTTTGCAAAATTTTGACCGAGAAAGTGCGAAGTTCCTGATTGTAAGGCTTTTCCGTCTTGCATCATTGCTTCAATCGAAAGCGTATCTAACGCGCCGGCGAAACGTTCGGTTGCCGATTTTGAACCTTTAACAACAGGCATTGCCATCCAATTTTCTGCAAATTCTGCGTAAATATCCAACATTTGGCGTGTTTCCGACATTGCCTCCTGCATGGTGGAGTGGGCGGTGTGTCCTTCTTGCCACAAAAACTCAGATGTGCGCAGAAACAGGCGCGTACGCATTTCCCAGCGCACCACGTTCGCCCATTGGTTGATGAGAATCGGCAAATCGCGGTAGCTTTGAATCCAATTTTTGTATGTGCTCCAAATGATGGTTTCCGAAGTCGGGCGCACGATGAGTTCTTCTTCGAGTTTGGCGTCTTCGTCCACAACAACCTCGTTTTTGTCGTTGGTTTTCAGACGGTAATGCGTAACGACGGCACATTCTTTGGCGAAACCGTCCACGTGGCTTGCCTCTTTTGTGAAGTATGATTTTGGGATAAAAAGCGGAAAATACGCGTTTTCATGTCCGGTTTCTTTGAACATTTTGTCCAATTGGTCGCGCATTTTTTCCCAAATCGCATAGCCATAAGGTTTGATGACCATGCTGCCGCGTACGCCGGAATTTTCGGCGAGTCCGGCGCGATTCACAATGTCGTTATACCATTGCGAGTAGTTTTCTGCTCTTGATGTGATTCCTTTTGACATTATTTATGATATGATTATGATTTTAGAGCTATTTTTAGAGCTGTTTTAAAAAGTTTTCAAATAATTCTATCTGTTTAAATCCTTGTTTTCTAAGTCCTTTGAAAAGTTTTTCGTCTCTTGTGAGTAATGTTAATTTTGTGTCAATCGCAAGTGCAACATACGCTGAATCTTTAATGTCAATATTTTTGCAGAGTTCAATTGATTGCTCTGTTGAAACTTTTTTTAGCACAAATGTCGGTATAAATTCTATAAGTGAAAATACTGTGTAGGAAAATAATCTGAACTGTTCCTCGTCAAGTTTGGATTTTTGAGTAATTATTTCTCTGTAAAGATTTAATTCAATAAATGCAAAGTCCGGCATAATAAATTCTACCAATGTTAGCATATTGATATACTGCGATTTACCGCTAATAAGAATGCTCATTAAAACATTAGCATCAACAATATATCGAAATTTCATGCAGAAACTTTAAATAAATATTTACTTCCGTATTCAGTCCATGCTTTTTCTCTGGCTGTATTCCATTGACTGTCAGTAATATCTATTTCAGCTAATTCATCGAGCATATCTTGTTTACTTAATTTCAAAACAGCAAGGTTTAAGTAATCTTGTATAATTTTTTCAATTTTATCTTTACCGTATTGTTGCACAAGCTCAAATCCTACCTGTATTTTGAATTCTACCGTTGAGTCCATGATATTGTATTTTCTACAAAATTAAATAAAATTTGTAAATTCTGCTAAATATTTACTGATAACTGTTTACTGATAATTGAATAGCCTACACTCCGCACGAGTCGCCCATGCAGTTTGGTTTTTCTTTTGGTTTTGGCAAAATTTTCAAAATTAAAAACAGTTTGTAGAGTTTGCAACCTACACAAATGCCGAAAGCAGTTTCTAAATATAACAAAATCAGGCAGATAGTACACAATTGGCAAACAGGAATAAAAAGTGTTTTGTCTGTTTGTAAATAGATTGACAAGATAAAAATTGTAACAGACAACAGTAAGCCTAAACTCCATGCAAATTTTTTCTGTACCGCGCCAATTGGCAGCTTCGACTGTTTGCGCTCAAACAGCCACGCAACCAGCATTGTCGGCGAAAATTTCGGATTAATAAACAGCCCGATAATGAAATTAAGAACTAAAAATCCGGAGATTTTGGGAATAATAGCGTAATTTGAAAGAATAAAACCGTTTATCGAAGCTATCAATCCAAGTAAAAACATGATTCCGGCACTTGCGCGCATTTGCCGTTCGTCCAACACTTTATAGCTTTTCCCTTCGATATATTCTCCAAAACT
>DYSM01000016.1:18226-20240 GCA_020718265.1 Draconibacterium orientale
CTTGCCGTGAGCGGCGGCGCAGACAGCATGGCAATGTGGCATTATGTCAAAAATTTGGGATACAATGTGGCAATTGCGCATTGTAATTTCGGTTTGCGCGGCGCAGAATCAGACGCCGATGCAGAATTTGTAGAACAATCAGCCAAGCTGTTTTCCGAAATTTTTTATGTGAAACGCTTTGAAACAAATACTTATGCGAAAACAAATAAGCTTTCTGTCGAAGAAGCTGCTCGGAATTTGCGGTACGAATGGTTTGAGGAACTTCGTCAACAGCTTGACTTTGAATTTATTGCAACTGCACACCACGCCGATGACAGTATTGAAACGTTTTTTATAAACCTGACAGCCGGAACCGGTTTACGAGGTTTAACCGGCATTAAAGCACAGAATAACAATATTATACGTCCGATTTTGTCTTGGACAAAAGTTGATATTTTAAAATATTGTAATGTTCACAAAATTGAGTTCCGAACTGATTCTACAAACTTGGAAACCAATTATTTACGCAATAAATTTCGTTTGGATATATTGCCAAAATTTGTAGAACTGAATCCTAACTTCCGACAAACAATGACAAAAAACATAGAAATTTTGTCGGATGTTGAAAAAATTTATACACAGGCGATTCAAATTGCTAAAAATCAGTGTCTTAGCAAATCTAAATATTGGGTTGAAATTTCTATTTCTGAACTTTTAAAAACTGTTACGCCGAAAACATTTTTGTTTGAATTTTTACGCGAATTTGGGTTTAACCCCACTACTTCCGAACTTATTTTAGAAAATTTGAACCAACAATCCGGTAAACAGTATTTTTCCGAAACGCATCGCCTCATCCGCGACCGCGAGGCTTTACTTATTTCTGAAATAGAACCGTACGAAATTTCCGAACGTTTTGTGCAAGTTTCGGATATTGAGATAGATACACCTATTAAATTACGTCTTGAGTTTTTGGAGAATAATTCTGATTTTAAATTTAATCGTGATTCAAACTTTGCTTTTTTTGATGCTGAAAAGATTTCTTTCCCGCTGAAAATCAGACAAATTCACGAAGGCGATGCATTTGTGCCGTTTGGAATGAAAGGAAAAAAGAATGTCAGCGATTTACTTATCGATTTGAAAATCAATCGGTTTCAGAAAGAACATTGCTTCGTAATGACTACGAACGAAACTATTTTATGGCTTGTTGGTTTGCGCTCCGACGACCGTTTTAAAATCACATCCGAAACAAAAAAAATTCTAAAAGTTGAATATCTCGCATAAAAAGTATATTTTTGTTTGCAAAATTTATACCCCAAATGTCCGAAATTTTAGTTAAACTTGAAAATATCTCGGTGTCGAGAAATAATGAAGCCGTGTTGTCAAATTATAGTTTAAATTTGCAACAAGGTGAGTTTCTGTATCTTAACGGAAAAATAGGTTCCGGAAAATCGTCTTTTTTGAAAACCTTGTATGCCGATTTGCCTTTGCAGTCGGGCAGGGCAGAGGTTGTGGGTTTCGATTTGAGTTCAATTTCGCGCAACGATGTTCCGTTTCTGCGCCGCAAACTCGGCATTGTGTTTCAGGATTACAAACTTTTGCAAGACCGTTCGGTGTTCGATAATTTGAAATTTGCCGCCGAAGCAGCCGGAAATACAAACGCAAAGCGCATAAAATCAGCAATTTCGGATTGTCTAAACTTAGTCGGACTTTCAGACAAAGCGCAAAGAATGCCTTTTGAATTATCAGGAGGAGAGCAACAATTGGCGTGCATCGCCCGCGCGTTGCTGAACGACCCAAAGTTAATTCTTGCCGACGAGCCGACAGGAAATCTCGACTCCGAAACATCCGATAAAATTATGCAAGTTCTTAATAATCAAACAAAAAACGGTAAAGCTGTCATAATGGCAACGCACAATGCGGAACTTGTTGCAAAGTATGCCGGACAAGTTTTGCAATTTGGATGAGAATGTGAATTAAGTATTGAGTATTGAGTCGCAAATCGTAGTGAGACTAAATCATTTCTTAATTTTTCATT
>DYSM01000259.1 GCA_020718265.1 Draconibacterium orientale
GAAAATAGTGCTAAAAAAAGTATCAATAAAAGAAATATGCTTGTGATTTTCATTCTTAATAAATTCATATTTCATATTTTCAAAAACTTAACCTCCGTAAACCTCATCTTGTGTAATAATTGCCAAAACCCATGAAAAGTCGCCGTTGCTGACTTTATTTCCGCAATAACCGCACTCGCCGGCTTGTCCCATGTTGTCTGCAGGTGCGCCGCAGCTTGGACAAGTGTTAGTGTCGAAGGCTTCTTTTTTTACGCCGAAACGACGAATAAAAGTCCAATATTCTGAATATTCACGCGGTTTTCGGGCGTTTCCGCCTTTGACGTTTCCTTGCGCATCGGTAACAAAATCCAATGCCGATGCGAAAATCCGAACTGTTACGGAATCGTAAAGTTTGTCTAAATCAACGCGAACTATTTGAATTTCTGCAATTTTAATATTTTCCAATTTGTTGGTTAATCCGGCACTTTTGTAAGCCGAAATCCAAAACATGAAGGACTCAAACGTTCTGTCCGACAATAAATTACGAACCGAACTCAATTTGTTTGCACTCCAAGCCGCATAAATTTTCATAAAATATTGAGCCACAATATCATTTGCGAACGTTGGTTGCCATGCTTGTAAATTCACGCCGTTGCGTCTGCCAAATTCGGCAAGTTGCGTGCTGAGTCCGTTTTGATAAATCGTTGGGAAGTTCGTGCCGCGTTCTTCGGCGTAATGCGCCATGCCTTGCGTGCTGAAATATTTTCGGTCAATAATTGCCATATTAGACACAAACCATTGTTGCTCACCAGCTTGCAAGTGTGTCCCGCACGACGAGCAGTCGCCGTTGTCCGTGAAACTCGACACAGCGCCGCAATTCGGGCAAGCAACGCTGCGCATGGTTTCGGGTGCGAGCGATTGCAAACCGCTCTTGCGCATGAAATGCCAGCGTTCATAAACCGAAAATCGCGTAGCTTTGCCCTGATGCGTGTTGGTGTAATTCGCATCAATTTCAAGCGTAATTGTATCATATCCTCCTGAAAATGAGATATTTTTAATATTCATTGCGCCGACAACAATTTCTGAATTTGATTGATTTTGCCCCTGTGCGCGTTTAGAATTTTCTGCCTCTGTCGGGGCAAAAAACGGTGCTACAAATCGGAATTCCGGCTTGCCGTACCACACATAATATTTGTAAAAAACAGATGCAGCAAAATCTAAAAACACAACTTTTGAGAAATTTGCATCACGTTGTAAAAGTTGTTGTAACGTATTCTGTGTCTGATTATTAGCATTTACTCGGTTTACAACAGTCGGCGCAGATATTACAGCTCCGTTATTTTTTTTCTTTCTGCGTTGTTGAATAATTCTGAATACGATAATTGCAATGACCAGTGGCACAGATATTTCCGGCGGAAGCATCGACAAAATCAAAATTATTAAATCGCCGTCACCTCCGCCACCTCCGCCGCTACTTCCGCCTCCGGAATAACCGCCGCCGCCCGAAAATCCGTGTCCTCCGCCCGGGCGCGCAAAAACATGTTCTAATCCGATAGGTCCGATAATCAGTATAATGCTGAAAATCAACAGCAAAGTCCAAAAAAGTCGAGTGTAATTTTGATTATTTTTCATGTCTGAACTTTTTAAGGATTAGAAATCTACTTGCGGATTATCAGGCAGTTCGTTAATATCATTTTCAATCGGAGGCAGATATTTTGCAAAAATGGATTTTGTTTCGGAAAGTGCTGAAAGTAACGCAATTGAAACATCATTTTGTTTAAAAATTGCATCAAATTTTTGTTGCACGCTCTCCCACTCTTCTTTTGGCACGGCGGTTTCAGCACCTCTGTCTGCAATGATTTTAACTTGTTTTTCCAACAAAGAAACATAAAACAAAACGCCGATTTTGGTTGAGGTATGATACATTCCAACTTTCTGAAACACAGCGCGTGCCATGATTTCAACTTTTCGGCGCGTTTCCGCTTTGTGCAAAAACGGTCGCTTAATTTGTTGAAACACTTCGATAAAGAAAAACACAGCCGGAAACGACAAAATCGTGATAAAATAAATGAGATACACGCTAAATTCCATCGGCGAAAACATGAAAAACGTGTAAAGTGCCGCCATTGTCAAAAACGCGCCCCAAAGCGAAACATCTTTATACGGATTCGATTGCGCTTTTATGATTGCAACTACTTCCACAACTGACAGGTTTTCAATATCTTGAACTGTTTCATTCAACTTGGTTTTGAATGAATCATCGAATTTTTTTATCATGATTTTAAATTTTTTTTATATGAATTCCGAACACTGAAGACACAGATTATACTGATTTTCACTGCATTTCTGTGTCCAAATTTCCAAATTATCACATCAACACATTAAATTTACCAACGAATCAGTGCGGATGCCCATGTGAAGCCGCTGCCGAATGCCGTAAGTGCGTATAGCTGACCCGGTTTTATGCGATTTTGCTCCCAAAGTTCGCTCATCAAAATCGGAATTGTCGCCGCTGTGGTGTTGCCGTATTTTTGTATATTGTTGTAAATTTTTTCGTCCGGCAGGCGCAACAATTTTTGCACCATTTGCGAAATTCGCAAATTTGCTTGGTGTGGCAGGAGCATATCGAGGTCGTTTAGCGTTAAGTTGTTGTATGTCAATGCTTCCATCACGACTTCCGGCATACGGCGCACGGCATTTTTAAACACAAATCGTCCGTCCATTTGCGGATTTATCGCATCGTGGTTTTCGTGCATACCTTCATAAATAATGGTGTCATTTCCGGTTCCGGGTTCTCGAAGGCACAGAATTTCAGCATGTTTGCCTTCAGAATGTAAGTGCGTGGATAAAATTCCTTTTCCGGGTTCGTTGTGTTGTTCCAAAACTGCAGCACCTGCACCGTCGCCGAAGAGCACGCCTATCGCACGCCCGCGTGTGGTAAGGTCAAGCGCGATATTTTGCGTTTCCGAACCGACAACCAAAATGCGTTTATACATGCCGCTGCGAATGAATTGGTCGGCAACTGAAAGTGAATACAAAAATCCGGAGCATTGCGCGCGAATGTCGATTGCCGGTTTCGTGTCCATGCCGAGCATGTCTTGCAACAGCACGCCGCTTCCAGGGAAATAATAGTCGGAACTCAGTGTGGCAAAGACAATTGCGTCAAGGTCGGCAGCCGTAACACCGGCACGTTCCATTGCCATTTTTGAGGCATGAAAAGCCATTTTTGCGGTCGAACCTTTTTCGTGCGGACGATAAAAACGACGTTCCTGAATGCCCGAACGCTCCTGAATCCACGCATCGGATGTGTCCATGAGTTGTTCTAAATCGTGATTAGTTACCACATTTTCAGGCACATAATGACCTACGCCGGTAATTTTAGAATGATACATTATTTGTAATTTTTTTAGAATTTAATTTGCGGTCTAAATTAGAAAACATTTTTAAAGCCGCAAAATACAAATGCAAATTGTTACATTTTTTTTCGATATTGATTTCAGTTTGATTCTTGAAAATATTTCGTGCAGAGATTCAATTTTTATATCTTTGTAAAAAAAACATAATGGCAGAAATTGGAAAATATAATTCGTTAAAAATCAACAGAGAAGTGGATTTTGGCGCATATTTGGACGGCGAAAATTTAGGCGAAATACTCATGCCACGAAAATATTTACCCGTAAATTACAAAATTGGCGACTCTGTGCAGGTTTTTGTTTATACCGACACCGAAGACCGATTGATTGCAACAACGGAAACGCCTGCTGCTCAGGTTAATGAATGCGCTTTTTTGAAAGTTGTTTCCGTAACAACAGTTGGTGCATTTTTGGATTGGGGCTTAATAAAAGATTTGCTTGTGCCATATCAGCAGCAAAAAATGAAAATGCAGGAAAACCGCTGGTACACAGTGTTTATCTATTTGGATAAAATGACAAATCGAGTGGTTGCCTCTGCAAAAATTGAAGATTTTTTAGACAATGTGCCGCCGGTTTTTGAGCCAAATCAGGAAGTTGAACTACTTGTGTATGAGCAAACTGAACTTGGATACAAATCCGTCATCAACAATTTGCACACGGGTATGATTTATCATAACGAAATATTTAAGCCGCTCCGAATTGGACAAAAGCTGCCCGGATTTATCAAAAAAGTGCGCGATGACGAAAAAATCGACCTTGCATTGCAAAAACAAGGTTATGAGCATGTTATTGACGAGTTTTCGCAAATAATTCTTTCAGCATTAAATAAAACAGGCGGATTTTTGCCTCTGACCGACAAAACTACACCCGAAACTATCTATCTGACTTTGGGTTTGAGTAAGAAAAATTTCAAAAAATCAATCGGAAATTTGTTCAAACAACGCATTATTGCAATTGCGGATGACGGCATTCGGTTATTGTAACTTGTAAGCTGAATTCAAGTCGCTAATGCAACTTTTTTACCGGCTGAATTACAAATATTT
>DYSM01000260.1 GCA_020718265.1 Draconibacterium orientale
GTTTTCTTACAAGCACTATGTAAAAAAAACGTTTTTGTGTCAATTCGCAGTAATAAATTCTTAATCAACGCTAAAATAAAAAGAAGATTTTGATTTTACATCTAAAAAGATGTATATTTGAGCCAAAATAAATATTAGTAAAATGAAAAAAATTCTGTTTACTTTTTCAATTTTGTTAGCCGTATCGCTACTTTCGGCGCAAATTATTAACGAAAAATCAGTAACGTATTCTACTGCAAGTCAAATACTTGACGAAACAGGCAAGCGCACAATTCCTTCAACGGTTTTGAAATTTGAAGGAAAATCATTATCGAAAATTGAGAACACGTATGTTCTGAAAATTGATTTGGAAAAAGGCTTTACCTGCTTTGCAATCGGTTGGAAATCAAGCGATACTAAAATTTCACCTAATGATTTCAAAATTGAATTCAAAGTTCCTTATAAAGATTCGGACACAGACTGGGGCGTAACGCACACGGAAGCGGGCGAATATCACCCAAAAGATACCGAAACAGACTATTATTGGTCGGATTTGATGTTCAGTTACGATGAAAGCGCGCGCCGAAAATTATTCGTAACCATTACAGCTCCAAAAGGTGTAAGCATTGAAGCTGTGAAAATAGATTTCATGGATTTGTCCGACGATATTGACCCAAGCCATGCCAAAAACATGTTTGCAAATAACTCCAAAAGCTGTCCCGAACAGCCCGCGCTCATTACGCGCGATGCTTGGTGCGGCACTTACACGGCTTGCACAACCGCGAGTTACACGCCCACGCGCATTACAGCCACGCATACAGTTATACATCACGGCGCATCACCCGACACGTACACAGACGGTTACGCGGTTGTGCGCTCGTATTGGAATTATCACGTAAACACTCTCGGCTGGGCGGACATAGGCTATAACTATTTGATAGACAAATACGGAAACTTATTTCAAGGCAGAAAAAACACTACAGCACCACAAACCGATGTGAAAGGTTCACATGCCGGAAATTCAAACGGAACTTCAATCGGAATTAATTTTTTGGGAAATGCCGATGTAACTTTGCCCACAACCGAACAGTACAATAAACTTTACACGCTGCTGGCTTGGTGGTACAACAATAAAGGTTTTGACCCAACAAGTTCAGCATCAATCACGTTACAAAGCGGCGGCACGGGCACTGTTCCGCGCATTTGCGGACACCGCGACGTAAATATCGGCGGCACAGCCTGCCCCGGAACAACGCTTTATGCAAAACTTCCGGAAATTCGCACAGCCGTAAAAGCCGCAATTGACGGATGCGAAACCGTAATTGCACCTCCGACAACCTCGGTTGCAAATCCGGGTTGGAAAACAACCGCCTTCACAGCAAACTTTACAGATACAGAGGCTTCCGACAAACTACGTTACCGTTTTTATCAAGTTTCGGACTACAACGGAACAGAGTGGCGCTCAAACCCGACATTTGGATTTTTCAACGACAATTTTGCAGGAACCACCATACATACGGATTGGACAAACGCCGGCGGAACTTGGGCAATTTCAAACAATACCTTATTGCAATCAGATGAAACCAATTCAAATTCAAATCTTTATGCGTCGGTAAATCAAAGTGTCGGAAATGTGTATTTGTATAAATGGAAAATGAAAATTTCGGGAACAGGCACAAACAAACGTGCAGGTTTGCACTTTTTCAGCGATAATGCTTCGCTTTCAAACAGAGGAAATTCTTACATGGTTTACTTCCGTGCCAACGGAAATTTGGCTCAAATCTATGAATATCTGGACAATACGATGTATATGCGCGCCGAATTTCCGTGCACTGTTACACCCGGAACGCTCTACGACTACAAAGTGATTCTTAACACTTCTACAGGCGAAATTAATGTGTTTCAAAATGACATCTTAAAAGGTTCGTGGACAGATACAACGCCACTTAAGGTCGGAAATCAAATTTCGTTACGCACGGGCGAATGCGCTGCCGTGTATGACGACATTGCAATCTATAAATCAAGAACTGCAACAACAGCAAATGTAACCGTCGGAAACGGAACGACTTATGAAATTCGCTATCAAAACTCAACTGCATCGGCGGCTGCGGGCAAAATTTCTTCGATAATTATTAACAACTCAAATGTATTGTCCAATGAAGCTTCCGCAAATGTCAATATCGACTTTTGGGGTCCGTACCGTGTTTCAACCGTGAACGACGGCACAGCGGCAGACATTGATGCACAAGGAAATTTAACCCAAATTTCCGCAAATTGGACATCGACCACAGACGTAAATAACACAATATCATCCTATTACTATGCTATCGGAACAACTGCCGGCGGCACAAATATCGTAACTTGGACAAGCGCGGGAACTGCACTTTCCGTTACGAAAACAGGTTTGGCACTCACGAACGGCACAACCTATTATGTTTCTGTAAAAGCACGAAATTCGGCAGGTTTATATTCGGTGGTAAAAACATCGGACGGAATTTTAGTCAGTGTAACAACGCCTGTTGCAAGCGTAAGTATATCTCCTTCAAATTCAGAACTTTATCTTGGACAAACCGCAACTTTGACGGCAACTGTTTTACCGGAAAATGCGACCAATAAAGCTGTTACTTGGCAATCTTCAAACCCGGCAGTTGCGACCGTAAGCACGAACGGCGAAGTATTCGCACTTGCTGTCGGAACAAGCTCAATCACAGCTACTTCGACAGACGGAAATATCGTTTCAAATGCCTGCGTCGTAACCGTTTTAGACGTTCCGCAACCTGAGTTAATTTTTACCGAAACTATCGGAACTGTCGCTGCGACAACAACCATTGCAAATCACGAAACTGCAAATGGTTTTGACAACGACCAATTCACAATGTCGGGCACAGGCGATATCCGAATTACAAGTGTTTCAAACGGTTACGCCGGCGCAAGCGGTTCGGCAAATGTGTATTTAACGACCACAATCGGAAAATACTTCTTGATTGAAGGCATAAATACTGCTTCTTATACCGATTTAAAATTGAATTTCGGCGTTTATACAAATGCTGTCGGTTACGCTCCCGTCGTGGAAGTCAGTGCAGACGGAACAAATTACATTCCGCTGACAATCAGCAACTCAACAGGTGCTGTTTGGGCATATAAAACTGCCACAGGAACAATTCCGTCATCATCAAACCTTCGAATTCGATTCACGCAGCCGACTTCTACTTGCCAAATCCGGATTGACGACATTTCGCTTATCGGCACAAAATCCACGCAAACAGTCGCGGCAACAGGCGTTGCGATTACACCCTCGAATTTGAATCTAAATGTAGGAACAACCGCAACACTTTCAGCAACCGTAAGTCCGTTAAATGCTACGAACCAAAGTGTTACGTGGGTTTCATCGGCACCGTCAATTGCATCAGTCAGCGCGAACGGAGTTGTAACTGCGCAGGCTGCCGGCTCCGCAACTATCACAGCCGTAACCGTAAGCGGCGGATTTGTATCCAATACTTGTGCGGTTATCGTAACGGCTACTTCGGGCGAAATTACAATTTTTAATGAAAAAATCGGAACGGTTTCAGCAGCAACCAGAATTGCGACACACGAAAATGCAAACGGTTTCGACAACGACCGATACACGATGACAGGAACAGGCGACATCAGAACTACAAGTGCCTCAAGAGGTTACGTCGGCGCAAGCGGTTTGGCAAATGTCTATTTGACAACTACTGTCGGCAAATATTTCCAAATAGAAGGCATTAACACAATGGGTTATTCCGACCTTGCGCTGTCTTTCGGAATGTACACAAACGTTATCGGAAACGCTGTTGTCGTAGAAGTAAGCGCAGACGGAATTAATTACAATCCGCTGATTGTCAGTATTTCAACAAGCTCATGGTCATTAAAAACGGCTGCCGGAACAATTCCGAACGCATCCAATTTACGCATTCGCTTTTCGCAACCCGGCACGACCTGCCAATTCCGAATTGACGACATAACACTCAAAGGAACAATTGTTTCAAAATTGAGCCAAACACCAAATTGTTCGGAAAATGCTGATAAAATCCAAATTGAAGAACAAGAACATTCAAGCTCAAAATTCTCGAATAAACTGACCGTATTCCCGAATCCTGCAAGCGAAACCGTTACCGTGAATCTTGATTCTGAAACAGAAACTTCTGAAATTCAAATCATTGATACGTACGGCAAACAAATTTACCAAAATTCGAGATATAAATTCGGAAATCCGATAGAAATTTCAGATTTGCCAAGCGGAATTTACATTATTCGCATAAACGACGGCAAAACCGGCTGCGTGCAAAAGTTTGTAAAACGATAGTTTTGAATTAGGAGTTTGTAAGAAAACGTGTAAATATTTGATATTATGTGTGTTATAGCCATTTTTTCAAACGAATGTTTTGTCATTTAGTGGTCATAAATGGTCAAAAAGTAGTTATTCAT
>DYSM01000017.1:0-1951 GCA_020718265.1 Draconibacterium orientale
TATCCGTGTAGAGACGCACGGCCGTGCGTCTCTACGTTTTGGCAATTGGTAAAACTCGGCGGCGAGCTGCGCCAAATCCATTTGTTGGAATCGCCCGTGGTTGAAAATTACATCACGCAATACCCGATTGACGGTAATAATAAGATTTTGAAAATAAAGTACTTAACCCTAAAAGACCCTCAGGGTTTTGAAAACCCTGAGGGTCTGAGGCGAGTTTATATAAACGACACGCAATACTTTGCCAATGTGCCGCTTACGGCGTGGGAGTTCTACATCGGCGGCTACCAACCCGCCCAAAAATGGCTGAAAGACCGCAAAGACCGCACATTGGAATTTGAAGACATACTGCACTATCAAAAAATAATTGTCGCCCTCTCGGAAACCGACAGATTGATGAAGGAAATTGATAAAATTGGGGTGAAGTAATTGCACAGCAATTACTTCACGAACCTAATTTTTAAAAAATAATATTTGGTGTTTGCAAGATAAACTATAACACATTGAAATTGTTTATGTTAAAGCAAAATTTAAATTCTAAGCATTTTCTGTAAACAATAATGTCAGAATTTTAGATAATTGAAAAATTTGTTTTTTGCTCTTAAAAAAAAACTTTGCCAAAGTTTTAATCTTTGGCAAAGTGAAAAATGAATCAAAATTTTTACGATTTTACCAAATTGTAAACCACCAATCCGCTGCGCAATTTGGGTTCAAACCAAGTAACTTTGGGCGGCATAATGAGGTTATTATCAGCAATATCCATAAGCTGTTTCATGGAAACCGGATAAAGTGCGAAGGCTACTTTCATTTCGCCCGAGTCCACACGTTTTTGAAGTTCACCTAAGCCGCGTATTCCGCCCACAAAATCAATGCGGTTAGATGTGCGTAAGTCCAAGATATTCAAGTGCGGTTCGAGAATTTGTTTGGTCAAAACCGTAACATCGAGCACGCCAATCGGGTCGTTTTCATCGTAAGTGCCCTGTTTTGCGTTGAGTTTATACCACGCACCGCCCAAGTACATCGAAAATTCGTGCAATTTGTTCGGTTTGTATTCGCCTTGCATTTTCTCAACCGTAAAACTGTTTTCCAATTTTGCGATGAATTCCGCATCCGTTGCGCCGTTGAGGTCTTTTACAACTCGATTGTAATCAATAATTGTGAGCTGGCTTGCCGGAAAATTTACGGACAGGAAAAAATTGTAAGGTTCCGAGCCTTTGTGGTTCGGATTTTGGCGTTTGCGTTCGTCGCCAACCCGCGCTGCTGCTGCGCTGCGGTGGTGTCCGTCGGCAACGTAAATGTATTGCACTTCGTGTTCAAAAATATGTTCGATGTGCTTTACGGTTTCCGTTTCGGAAATAATCCAAAGTTGATGTCGTACACCGTCCGGAGTTGTGAAATCGTAAATTGCAGGTTTTGCAATGCGCTCATTTACAATGGTATCAATCTTTGCGTTGTCTTTGTAAGCCAAAAAAACCGGTCCCGCGTTTATGTTGGATGTGCGCACGTGATTCATGCGGTCTTCTTCTTTGTCGGGGCGCGTAAGTTCGTGTTTTTTAATGATATTGTTCATGTAATCCGCCACGGCAACAGCGCCTACGAGACCATATTGCGTTTTGCCGAACATGGTTTGCGCGTAAATGTAGTAGGACGGGGTGGCTTCTTGCAAAAACACGCCGTCGGCAACGAATTTTTCAAAATTTGCCTTTGCCGTGTCATACACGAGTTGCGCGTGAATATCTACTTCGCGCGGCAAATCAATTTCGGGTTTGTTGATGTGGTAAAACGAAATCGGATTGCCTTCCGCTTCAACGCGCGCTTCTTCCGAGTTCAAAACATCATACGGTTTAGCGGCAACTTTATGCGCTATATCTATCTGAGGGCGAAAGCCTTTGAATGGTTTTAATACTGCCATGATTTTTAATTTGAAAATGAGAGAATTTGAAAATTTGAAAAT
>DYSM01000017.1:2051-20145 GCA_020718265.1 Draconibacterium orientale
TAAACAATCAATAGTCCGAAAGGATTTTTATGTAAGATATTGATTTATTGGAAATTAGATTTGAAAATTTGTTCAATATGAAAATAGATTGTAACTAATTGAATTTAAGTAATTTGACTCTAATATCTATCGTATCAATTCCAAAATCTTACAGAGTGTCGAAATAATATAACAATTGTAATTATTTTGAAGTAATGCTTCGACTTTTTTAAGCAATTATTTAGGTTCCATCATTTTCAAATTAACTCATTTTCAAATTTTCAAATTTCGAAATAAATTTAGTTTACTTTAAACGTTGTATCGCCTGTTGCGAAGAATTTAACAATTTGACGTGCTGCTGCTACGCCGGCGTTGATATTTGCTTCGGCGGTTTCTGCCCCCATTTTTTTTGGGGTAAAAAACACTCGATGCGCAAATTTCGACTCAAACTCGTCTTTTTGCGAGGGTGCGATGTCGGAAACATACACAAAATCTTTACGTTGCTCCATAATTTCGAGCAGTTCGGTTTCGTGAATCACTTCCTTACGTGCCGTGTTTACGAGCGTTGCGCCTTTGGGCATAAGCGACAATAATTTTGCATTTATCGACTTGACAGTGTGGTCATTAGCCGGAATGTGCAACGAAATATATTGACACGAAGAATAAAGTTCTTCAACTGAGTTTAGAGCTCTGACTCCTTCTTTTTCAATAACTTCTTTCGGAACAAACGCGTCAAAAGCGTAAACATCCATGCCGAAACCTTTTGCAATGCGTGCAACGTATTTGCCAACATTTCCAAACGCGTGAATGCCAAGTTTTTTGGCGCGAAGCTCTGAGCCTGTGCCGGGCGCAAATTTATTTCGTCCCATAAAAATCATCATGCCGAATGCGAGTTCTGCAACAGCATTGGAATTTTGTCCGGGTGTGTTCATCACGACTACGCCGCGATTTGTGGCAGCTTTCAAGTCCACATTGTCGTATCCGGCACCTGCACGCACAACAATTGCCAAGCGGTCGTCGGCATTGATAACATCGACATCCACTTTGTCGCTGCGGATGATGAGCGCATCGGAAATTTTTGCAACTTCAATTAAATCAGATTGTTGCTTGTAACTTTCAAGCAGATGGAGTTCGTGTCCGGCATCTTCCACGATTTCACGAATTTGGTCAATCGCTTCTTTAGCGAAAGGTTTATCAGTTGCTACGGTAATTCTTTTCATGATTCTTCGAGTATTAAGTAGTTTGTATCAAGTAGCAAGTAAAAAAAGTTTTTCTTTAAAAAAAAATCTTGATACTTGCTACTAATTACTTGCTACTGATTATTTATGTTTTTGTTCTAATTCTTTCATAGCATCCACAAGTGCCTGAACGCTTGACAGTTCGAGCGCGTTGTAAAGCGAAGCTCGGAATCCGCCCACCGAGCGGTGTCCTTTCAGACCAACCATGCCTTTTGATTTTGTAAGAGCAGCAAAGTCGTCTTCCAAATGTTTGAATTCGTCGTTCATCACGAAACAAACGCTCATAATCGAACGATCTTCTTTGGCTACTGTGCCTTTAAACAGCGGGTTACGGTCGATTTCGGCGTAAAGTAAATCCGCTTTTGCATTATTGCGTTTGAGCATTCCTTCGGTTCCGCCGTTTGCTTTTATCCATTTCAGAGTTTCCAAAGCTGTGAAAATCGGAATTACAGGCGGCGTATTGAACATCGAATTTTCTTTGATATGCGTGCGATAATCCAACATTGTCGGGATTTTTCGGTCCATTTTGCCCAAAATTTCGTCCTTAACAATTACGAATGTTACGCCTGACGGAGCCAGATTTTTTTGCGCACCGCCATAAATTAACGCATATTTCGACACATCAACGGGGCGACTGAAAATATCCGAAGACATATCGGAAACCAACGGAATTCCGTAATCGGGGTCGGTGAGAAGTTCTGTTCCGTAAATTGTGTTGTTCGATGTAACGTGAATGTAATCAGCATCTTGCGGAACTTCAAAATTTTTCGGAAGGCTGAAATAATCGGGATTTTTCACTTCAACAACTTCGCCAAAAAGTTTTGCTTCTTTGCCGGCTTTACTTGCCCATGTTCCTGTGTTCACGTACACAGCTTTGGTTTTCAACAAGTTGAACGGAACCATTGCAAATTGCAAACTTGCGCCGCCGCCAAGAAAAATTACGGAATAGCCTTCCGGAATATTCAAAATCTCTTTAAAAAGTGCAACAGCTTCTGCCATAACAGCTTCAAACTCTTTACCGCGATGCGAAACTGATGCCAAAGAAATTCCTGTTCCGGCAAAATCTTTGAGAGCTTCTATTGTTGCATCAATTGCCGATTGCGGCAAAATTGAAGGTCCTGCGAAAAAATTATGTTTTTGCATAAATTATAATTTAAAACGTTTTAATATTAACTTTGTCTGCAAAATTGCATAAAAAAAACGGTATCGAAACCATGTTTCAATCGTTTTTAAAGCATGTTTTTCGGAAATTTTCACTAAATATAAAAAAAATGAAAAATATTGTTCTATTTATTGTGTTTTCGTTTTATTTCTCGGCAAATATCTTGGCGCAAAGTCAGGTTGTATTTACAAATGAGCAATCGCAATCCTTTGTAATTGAGCATACTGCAGGGCTCAGTCCGGTTACGGATGCAATTATCGGTAAGCTCGCGCAGGGCAATTCTGTGCCTGCGAGCAGTTTGGAAATTATATTTTCGTTTACCGAAAAACTCAAAATTACCAAACGCGACCAAACCTACACGTTATCAGCAACTTTGGCAAATTTTAAATTTGAAGGCAAAAAAAATTACAAAGGTTTTTCCGCAGAATCATATTTGATGCCCGGAAATTTGAACTTCAAACTAAAATGGTTCAGAGGCTCGCAAGAGCTTACAAATTACACGTTTACGAATGTGAAAATGGAAGGAGAATCGGTGGAAATTGCACGCGTAAATGAAGTTGATACCTTTGCAATACGCAATGCGCCCGGCACACGCACGCTTGCGCCAATGGTAGGTACGGGTTCAAATTACAAAATTGTGTGTTCCGACATGGTTTTCACTTATACTCAGGAAGATAAGAAGGCGTTTGAAGCGTTTACCGTCCAAGTCGATGAGTATATCACCAAAAGTAACGAAACCAAGCAGCAAGCGCGTTTGCTCGACGGAATCGACTCGCGCGAAGATTTTTTGAAACGTTTGGATAATTTGAATATTTTGTATGATTACAGAGATAAAGCCTCAAAAGCTCTGGATTTTGTGCAAGCGGTAAAAGCAAAAGATTTTTACAAAAATTTGCCGCTCGACCGAATTGACCCTGAAAATATTTTAGCTCAATTAGAATCTATTGAAAATCAGGCAAATGCTATTTACACGTCTTGCGATAATATTATTCGAAATTTAGATGTCGTGTATCTCGAACGCGGAATGGATATGCTCGGCGCACGCCAACCCGAACGTGCCGACATGTTTTTCAATAAAGCCATTGAGGTAAATCCGACCTTTGCGCCCGCGCATTTTCAGTTGGCACGCCTTTATTATAATGGCGGCATGGTGGACAGAGCCGTGCAAAAATTGTTTGAAATTCAGAACATGACACCCGACATGCAAACCAAAATGCAAGCCGACGAACTTATGCAAGGCATTTACAATGAGATGCTTTTGGATGCAGGCGGCTTAAATTCCGACGGACGTTACGACGAAGCACTTGCCGTTTTGTCGCGCGCACGCGAAATTTGTCAGAATTGGCGCGCAGTTCCGTGTCGTGCGAATATGGACGATGAAACCGCTCGTGCACTTAACGGTAAGTATGACAATATTTTACGTGAAGCCGACCGTGCATTTTCCGAAAATAAATTGAAAAATGCCGAAGATTTAATTCAATCCGCCCTTGCGTTTAAAAATTCAAATCGCACCTTTATTCCGGATGATAAACGCATGACTGACCGAATTAATAATCTGTATTTCAAATATTTAGATTTAGGTGATGCGGATTTGAATGCGAAAAAATTTCAAAACGCAATCGGATATTACGAACAAGCCGGGCGCGTGTGTTCCGAATATAAAGAAATTTCTTGCACCGATGATTTAGATAAAGGCTTATTTCACGCACGCACAGGCGTTTACGGCGATTTGATGACTGATGCCGACCGTGCATATTACGCCAAAGATTACGCCAAAGCCGAAAAACAATTGACCGAAGCCGCCGCATATCGTCAAACTTACAAATTGGAAAAAAATGCCAACGAAGACGCGCTTTTTATCAAAATAAAACAAGCCGTGTACGACGATTACATTGCAAAAGGCAGAAATTCAAGTACTTCCAAAAAATACGGGGACGCGCTTTCGTATTACGATTACGCCCGAACCATTGAAACAAATTACAGCATAAAACGAAATTCTGCACTCGGCGGATACATCACAACAGCGGCGCAAGAATTTAGTTTACAATTAGTTGCAGACGGTTTGAAGTTTGTAGATTCGAATAATTTGACCCAAGCGCGCTCCAAATACAGCCAAGCCCGTGACAATGCTTCCAAATACGGTTTGGAAGGCAACAAAACCCTCGAACGTGAATTTGCGAAACTGAAAGATAAAATCTTCGCTCAGGAATGTTTAAATGCTCAAAATGAATACGATAGACTCATGCGCGAAGCTGTTTCAAAAATCAACACAAAAGCATATCCGGAAGCTGATAAATTATTGGTTCAAGCTCAAAATCATGCAGTTGATAATGCAGATTGTGAAATAGATGCGCGTTCGGCAAAAGACAAACAAAAGGAAATTGCGCAAGCGGCAAATTACATGAACCAAATTACGGCGGTGGATAATCAACTAAATTCGCGCAATTACAGACCTGCAATTGAAATGTATATTACTGCAAATGATTATTTTACAAGGAATAACGTAGCGCGTTTCGGTTTAAAATGCGACGATTTATACACGTTTATCACAACCAAAAATTCCGATTTTATCAATTATGCGTCGAGTTATTATATTGAAACCAAACAATACGATAAATCCTTGTCGCTCATGAAGTTATTGCCGGCAAAAGGCTATGACAAAAATTACACAAAAGTCAATCAAACGCAACTTGCAACCGCACTCGCGCAGCGCGATTACAGTCAAAATCCGTCGGGCGATTACAAATCTGCGATTCTCGGTTACGTGGGCGAAGATAAATTCTTCAAAAAATTTGCTAAATCCTACAAAAAAGCTTGGAAAAATTTGGATTAGATTTGACATGCAAGTAAAAAAAAAGAAGTTTTTCTGGCGAGAAACTTCTTTTTTATTTTTACAGAAATATTTTCGATACGTTGAACCACTTCATAAGTCATTAATTTTTAGAACCTTCGGAACAAAACAAATCTGTTAAAGTTGTTAAAAATCAATAAATGAGTCCGCTCCGAAAAATAGTTACAGCCGCTAAGCAATTTTAGAACTATCTGAATATCAATATCAAAATTTCAAAAATAACGCTAAACGGCTTTTCGGAGCGGACTCAATAATTAACTAAAACAAAAATCTCAAAGTCATTTTAAAATTTCTGCCTTGTTCGTAGAACATGGATACTTCCGTTTGGTTTTGATACGGACGACTGAGGTGGTTGTAATACAGCGCATCTGTCAAATTTTCTGCCGAAACTCCTATTTGCATGAATTTCAACGGTTTGTAAAGAACTGTAAAGTCCAAAACCGAATAGGCAGGTGTTTCTGTTTCGCCCGAAGTTTTCGCAACATTTTGTTGTTCAACAGCATGGCGTACTTTAAATTCCGTATGCAAACGTTCGGTTTTATAGCCCAAAGCTGCACGCACAGTCAGCGGCGCAATTTCCGGAAGTGCTTCGCCCGATTCCAAATTTTCGCCAACCGTATAAACCGCATCTGCCGAAACATATAAACCTTTGATTATATGATATTTAATGCTTGCATTTGCGCCATATTGCAAAGCGGATTCTAAATTCACAAATCGTTTTGTAAACTTGGGTTCTTTGCACGGTAAAAACTTGCGCGGAACGCTCGAATCAACTTTTGCAGAAATGTAATTGCTTATGTACGAGACAAATACATCTGCCGAAAACGAAAATTTGTGTCCGCTTTTACCAAAAGCCAAGTTTGTTTGACGATTGATTTCCGGTTTCAGCGTCGGGTTGCCCAAATATTCATACATGTCTTGACCGACAGTGAAGTGATTGATGTACATTTCCAACAAATCGGGATTGCGTGAGCCTTGTCCTGCCGACCATTCAAGTTTGTATGAATCAGAGAGTTTGTAACTCACAGTTCCGAAAAAATTCGCATTCACATTCGCCTCCGGATTTATGCTGTCGCCGTACATGGCAACAAAATCTTCGGCTTTCTCATTCGCTTGACTTTGACCATAATCCGTCCGAATTCCGAAATTTACATTCAGTTTCTCCGATGCCGTGAAATGACCTTCGGCAAACAATCCAAAATCCTGAGAAACAGAATTTTGCCAAGTCAAATCGGTAAAAGTTGTTACTTGCGGTAAAGGCATTTCGGTACACGCATTGATGTATGTTTCGCGTGCTCGATACCCGTCTTTATTCAAATATTTGGCATCAAAACCCGAATATACTTTCAAATTATCGGTAAAATTCAGTATAAATTCTGCGCGCCCGCCGTAAGTTTTTGAGCTGACCGGCGCAAGTGTGTGGGCATATTTGTAGTTCGGTCGCCGCTCGTTTGTCATCAAATGATCGACACGCGAACCGTACATTTTTGCCTTCAGACCTGTCAGAAAATTTCCGTTAAATTTGACAGAATAATCGAGTGCTGCGAGTTTTCCGTCATCGTTCAGGGCGTCCATCGGCAAGCCGGGATGCAAAACATCGTTTGCCAACGAATGTCGCCAAGACAACACAATGTTGTGATTCGTATTTGGCGTAATTCCGACCTTTGCAGCATAATCATACGCCGTAAACGACGACATAATTGCGCCTGCATCGCCGCCGGCGGTGTAGTTTTCAAAATCGCGGAACGTACCGTTCAGCCCAAAATTCAGAAATTTGCTTGTTCCGAAAAGTTCCAAACCTGCCGATTTTCCCTCGCCGTTGGTGTCGAATGTAAAATCTGCATTGCCTCCAAACTTCTTTGTCTCAGCATTTTGTGAATGCTGAGACGTGATAATATTTACAATTCCGCCCAATGTTTGCCCGAAACGTACATTATAAGGTCCGCTCACAATTTCAATTGTTTCAACTTCGTTGGACGAAATGCGCGATGTCATCGGGTCCATTCGGTTGGCGCACGAGTGCGTAATTTGCGTGCCGCCGTCGAGCATCACATTGAGTTGCTCGCGCTTAAAGCCATTTACAATTGGTTCTACGGAAAAACTGCTGCGTTTGATGGCATTTGCGCCCGGCAATTCGGCAAAAATTTCGCCGGCTGTGCGCGGCATCAGCAACATATATTCTGCCACACGATATTGTTTGCGCGACAAACTTGTGCTGTCGTTGCCACGAATGATGATTTCTTGGATACGAATTTCGTCCGTTTGTGAAAATAAAATTACAGACGAAAAAACGAATCCTATTATAAGGACTAATTTGTTCATTTTTAATATTTTGTATAAATATATTGTGATAAATACGCATACAAATCCTATCGAACTTCTCTAAGATGTCGAGTGTATGCGAGACTTGAAACTGAAAACTATCGCTGTGGCGGGATAAAAATATTGGGATAGAATGTAAATTTGTAAAAATTCACATAAAACATCCGAACGGGCTTCACGTCTTCTTCAAAATCAGATAATTCCCAATATTGGAAACCAAGAAAAAAATCATTCATCTTGATATGTCCCAATGTTGCCGGAAGTTTTGTTTCTTGCTCAGCCGCTTTTTTTATTTGTTTTTTGAGGTAACATTTTCCATGACAGTGCATTTCAGGTTTATCTTTGTTAATGCACAAGTTTTCAGCAATATACGTCTTGTTCAAACGGTATTCGAGGTAAGGCAGCCAAACCCGAAAATCGTAGAGCAAAAAAATCAAAAGTAGATTTAAAGCAACTGTAAGCGTCCAAAACCGATGTCGTATCATTTCTCGAACAAAAATAAGTGATTATCTTTTATCCGGAATCATTTTTAAGTTAAAATTCAAATGTTATGAGACATATTTCTGTTTGATAATCTACTTTTTTTTAATTTTGAAACAAAAATCAGAAGCATGAATCTTGTAAAAAATGCCTCAGGGCGACTTGTGCCGACCGAACTTAACGGCGAACCCCAGATACCTTACATGGGAATTGGAAACTATAAACCGACAGGGCGAAAATTTGCGCCGCATATTCCGTCTAATGCCGATTATCCGGAAGACGGCAACAAACAAGTTGAAAATCTGAGAGATGCACTCGTCAAAGCCGGTTTGCGCGACGGCATGACTATTTCGTCGCACCACCATTTTCGTAACGGCGATTTGGTTATGAATCAAGTGTTTCAGATTGCTTCTGAATTGGGAGTCAAGGATTTACGTTGGTTTCCGTCTGCCTCGTTTCCGTGCCACGCGCCGCTGATAAAATATTTGGAAGACGGCACAATCCACCACATTGAAGGCAGCATGAACGGACCTTTGGGCGCGTTTTCGTCCGAAGGAAAAATGAAAGGCGTTGCCATTTTGCGTTCGCACGGCGGACGTTACCAAGCTGTGCAAGATGGTGAAGTTCAAATAGATATAGCAATTATTGCAGCTTCGACGGCAGACACATTCGGAAACGCAAACGGCGTAAACGGCGAATCTGTCAGCGGCTTGCTCGGTTTTGCACTTGCCGACTCGCAATATGCTGAAAGAGTGATTGTTGTAACTGATAATCTTGTTCCGTTTCCGTGTATTCCGTGGCAAATTCAAGGTAATTATGTAGATTTTGTTGTAAAAATGGAAAAAGTCGGCGAACCTGAAAAAATAGTTTCGGGCACAACACAAATCACAAAAAGCCCTGACAGACTGTTACTTGCCGAAATGACAGCCAAGTTTTGCGATGCGGCAGGACTTATCCGAGACGGATTTTCGTTCCAAACCGGTGCCGGCGGAACTTCGCTTGCCGTGAGCAAATATTTCGGCGACATCATGCGCGAACGAAAAATCAAAGCACGATTTGCACGCGGCGGCAGCAATAAATATCTGACTGACATGCTCGAAGAAGGCATCATTGAATACATTTTGGACGGACAAACCTTCGACCTCGACGGCGTGCGCTCCATGCGCGACAACCCTCGCCACGTGGCTACAAGCCCGTTCACGAGTTACAATTATCACAGCAAAGGAAATTTTGCAGGCATTGTGGACATTGCAATTTTGGGCGCAACCGAAGTCGATACGGATTTCAACGCCAACGTGGTAACACATTCCGACGGTCAGTTACTGCATGGAATTGGCGGCTGGCAAAACTGTCTGTTCAGCAAAACGGTTATCATCCCGCTTCCGCTGTTTCGCAATCGAATCCCGGTTGTAGTCGATTCTGTTACAACACTTTGCGGTCCGGGCGAATTGATTGATGTCATCATTACCGAACGCGGAATTGCGATAAATCCGTTGCGCCAAGATTTAATTGAAGCCACAAAAAATTGCGGACTTCCGTTCAAAACTATTGAAGAATTGAAGTATGAAGCCGAAAAAATTTGCGGCAAACCTCAAAAACCCGTTTTTGACGAACAAATTATCGCCGCCATAAAATGGGTGGACGGTACTGTGATTGATGTTGTGCGAAAGTTGAAATAGAATTTGATTTGTTGATGTGCTGATTTGTTGAAAAACAAATATAGTATTTGTAAGAAAACGTGTAAATATTTGAACTTATGTAGGTTGTAGTCATTTTTTCAATCGAATGTTTTGTCATTTAGTTGTCATTCAATGGTCAAAAAGTAGTCATTCTTTGTTTTTTAATAGTTTCAATTGAATTTCAACAGAATTTGTAAAAACATTCGGAACAAAATTTCGCTATATCGTAAAGAATTTCAACAAGTTATGAGTTTTCTTACAAGCTCAATACAGAACAGAAAAAAAATCGCCGATTGTTACATTACAACCGGCAATTTTTTTTTTATTCAGCATATTTTTGATATTTATTTCCGCGTGTATCGCCACGATTTTGAAAAATCAGACGAATAGAGCAAAAGTTCCTTTGGTATCTCATGCGAGTATGTGATATGCGTTGTCGCTTTGCCGTTGCTTACTGTAACTCGCTCCTTTACTTCTGCAACAACTTTATATTCAGTCCATTGAGTTTGAATATTTGTTTTCATCCATACTTTTGCAGGCTGTTCGCTTTTTTTTACAAATGCTATAAAATAAGTTAACCCGGTGTTGTCATCGGAGAACTGATATATGGTGTCATTCGGGGTTTGCGCATTGAGCTTGGGCGGCGAAATATATCCAAAAATTAAAGTTGATATAAAAAATATAGCTAATAAATTTCTCATTTTCAATAAGTTGAAATATTTGTGGACACAAATTATGTTCTCACAAATATAACGCTAAATTGGTTATTTTAATGTATGAAATTGAAATTATTTCATACAAAATGTTTACAACTTTTGCAATATTTCTTGAATTTCTGCGTTGTTGGGCTTATATCTTAACGCTTTGTTGAAGAAAATTTTTGCCTCTCTGTTTTTTCCGAGCATGTAATATGACCAGCCGGACATAAGATTTGTGTCGTAGTCAAACGGGTATAATTCAATGACTTTGAGAAAGTAGAACAAAGCAGAATCGTATTTTTTTGCGTAATAATAGGTCATACCCAGTTGGTAGGCTGCTGTCGTATTTTTGGGGTCGATGGACAAAATTTTTAAATATACTGTAGAAATTTCCGTCCAATTTGATTGTGCTGTAAGCGGATAAACCAAACCCAAACGCGGTTCTACGGCGTAAGGTCGCAATTCGCAGGCGCGTCGATAGTGTTTTTCAGAATCCGATTGCGCGTCCGCTTTATATTCTAACCACGCAATCCGTAAGTTAATCTCATAATTATCAGCATCATAGACTGATTTCATATAAACCACAGCTTTCAGATAGTTTTTGTTCGATTCTTCGGTATAACTGTTTGAAAATGCAGTTAAAATAGCTTCATCTGTCTGAGCTTCAATGCTTATTGTGCCGAACATCAGAACTGCGACAATACTCATTTTTATTTTTGAAAATTCCATATAAAACCTCCTGTTATTGATTGATTTATGTAACCTATATTTTTAGAAATGTTATTTTCTACATACAAATTTTGCTTTTCAGAATGTTCGTATTTTAAATAAACGTTCAAATTTTGTTTTACATTTGTATAATAACACAATACAGCAATACGATTTCCGGTAATGTCCGTTTCATTATCGAGCAATGTGCCTTCTGATTCTGAAAACAGAAATTTTGAACCTATTGTGTATGAAGGTTCGACAATGAATCTGTCAAAAAGTTTAATTGAAACGGCATGAGAATGTGAATTATATTTTTTTAACGTTCCGGCTGTGTCCGTGATTGAATTTTGACAAATTTGTGCAGTGTAATAGGCATTTGTATCTGAAAACGGAAAAATATTTAATTTAAAATTCTTCTCGAACGTTTTATACGAATTGAGATTTGAAATAGAAATAGTTGCACCAAGCCCAACAAATCTGTTATATTTATACACAGATAAACCTGTCCACAAGGCAGAATAGGCAGCAGTGTAAAGTGTGTCGGAATCTGCCGGTGAATACGGATTGTCAGCAGAAATATTCCCATTTAAACCGTGCACAGTTCCCGTAAGTACAACGCCGTATTTGAAATATCGAGACAGAAACGCATAATAATCTGTTTGATTTGTTTTTTCTGTATAAAACGGCGGTAAAATAAAATTTCCCAGCGCAGTAATTTCTTTATTTACAGAGGCTTGCATTCCGCCGAAACCGATTGAATATTTTAAAAATTTGTCCGATGTGCATTCTATTCCGTCAAGTCGGTACGATTTTGTAATAGTCTGATATAGTGTTGTTATGGTTGTAGGTATGACGGAATAATCGGAATTTGAAGCATATTTTGTAAAAAAAGAAACCGATGAAAGTGCAGCCGGTTTTGAAATTTTTAGCCGTTCTTGGTCATTTTCAGATATTTTTTCGGAAAATTGTTGGGCATTTTTGTAACGTCCTGAAAATAAGTATGAATAATATAAATATTCATTTAAAACAGAATTTGAATCGTCTGATTTATAGGCTTTTTCAAAGTAAGGTAATGCGAGCATGTATTTGCCTTGTTCGAAATACGCAATTCCGGTTCGTATCGTAAGATACTGAAAATCAATATTATGCTTTCGAGCTTTTCGCGCATTTTTCGTGAGCGAATGCCAATCGCTTTTTAAATAATCTACGTACGTGCAACTGTCGATATATGCAGGCGTAACAATTTGAGATTCAAGATATAAACTCAAATTAACCAGAAAAATTAAGAGCAAAATTTTTATCGTTTGTGTTTGCATAATTTTATAACGCTGTTTGAAAAGTCGAGTGTAATATCGTTATTTGTATCTACTTTTAAGCGCGCGGAATCGGTTTTTAAATGTTTCTTATTCAGGAGATTAACAACAGTTATATTTGCCTTTACTTCTGAATCCGAATCAATAATATCCAGTTCTTCAAAGGTAAAGAAATAATCGACCGAAAGGAAATTATGAATCGGAGCGATAAGGTCGTTTAAAGTCAATAAAGTTCTGTTAATGAACAAGTTCGGATTATGAACATCGGAATATGTAACTTGCGGAATAACAGTCATTTTTACATGATAGAGATATTTATAAATCAGAAACAAAGCCGAATTTTTATCGCCGATAAATCTTGTAAATATCAGATAATCATCTGTTTGAATAAAATACGCAACTGCATTTGTTTCACGACATTCGATATACATTTGATTGAGTGTAGTTTTCTTTACATCCCAGACAATTTTTTGCTCGCCGACATTACAATCAATGATTTCACCCGGAATAAAGCGGAATGTTTTTTGCATCAATTGGTTTGGATACGCATTGAAAATTCGCTGATTTTCAACAGGATAACCTTCGCCAAATTTTTGAGTATTTTCGAAAACTTCAGTATAATTGCTTATCGGAAATAAAATTGTCGGCGAACCGATATGCGGATAGGCTTGAAATTGAAAATGCAAATGCGGAACCGGCGAATGTCCTGAATTTCCAACTTGCGCAAGTTGCTGATTTATTGTAACATAATCGCCTATTTTTACTTTTATCGAACCGGCTTTCAGATGCGATAATTGTGAATACAAATATTCTGAATGCTTGATAACCAAGGAGTTGCCCCAATTTTGCAAGGTATTAATCTCTCCAATTTTATTGTCGGGTATATTATCTTGTAAATCAACAACATAACCTCCCGCCGGAGCAAGAACACTTTTGCTGTAACAAAAGAAATCGGTTACTTGGTCGCCGTTTCCGGAAAATGTTTTACCGTTGCCCGACTGAATTTCAAAATCCCAAGCGTGTTTCCACTCGTCTTTGTGAGTGTACGTTCCGTTATGTGCCTGAGTAACAGTCCAAACACCTGTAAACGGCAAACGTACCGAAAGCGAAGGCAAAAGAGCAAAGCGTTTATTTTCAGTTGTTTGCAGATATAAACTGTCTTCGGGCGATGAAAGTCCGGAAGTATTCAAAATCAATTTTCCGGGCGTAACGCGAAGTTTCAAAATATAGACAAAAAGTAAAACCATCGCATTAAACGGCAGGGCATAAATTGGCAAGCGTAAATTTGCTAAAATAAGCTCCATGCTTATTGTAACTATCACGCTGACAGGAAGTAAGAGCAAAACCCAGAAGTATGACCGCCGAGACGGAATCACGAAAACGCTGCCGGCTGCAATGGCAGTCAAAATGTAATTAAATCCGATGTAAGAGTAACTCAAAACTTCGTAATCGTAGCCCAAAATCATATAAAATCCGAGCGCAGCCATATAGCCTAACACCGAGATACTGAATGCGATACGAGAATGATAAACTAAGCCGACAGACAAAATTAGACCTGCAAAAGCATTATTTTGGAAGAAAATTGAACCGAGCGACAGAAAATAAATTTTTAGCAAAGGAAATTTTGACAACCAAAAATCCAAAAATTCGTAAATGTTGATTAATCTCAGACCGCCGAGCGAAAAAAGTGTGTTATACGTGTATAAATCGCGCTCGCTGTAGCGCAAAACATCGAAGTGCATCGAAGCCACCATGACCGCCCAAAGTCCGAGAATGAAAGGCAAACTCAAAAACGGCAAACCATATTTATGAAACACGCCCTCGAGTGCCAAACTTACAAACAATGTCAGCAACGCGGCAGCCATCGTGAGCAACACAAGTTGCCAACTCGGTTGAAATGCAAAACCGACGCCCAAACCAACTAACAAGGCGTTAAAACCATAAATGCCTCTTGAAATGTTGTATTTAGAAAATCCGAGATAATAAGCTGATATATTGGCAGTTAAAACAGACAAAAAACCAAACAAACCCGCACGAACATCAATAAAACTTACCAACAGAATTAGTACTCCGAACGGTTTCTTTTCGGAGAAGAAAATCTGTCCGTAGCTATTTATCGCGGAATTTGCAACTGTTCCGAGCCTCATGCGAAATTTATGTTTTGAAATTTCCAACGTCCGTTTACTATTTCAAGTATTCGGGCATACGTTCGCTGTCCGTAATTGTAAGAACGGTTTCAGCTTCACGAACAATATGAGTAACTCCTTGTTTATCAATAAGAACCACGTTCGGACGCATTGTAATAAATTGAAGCCACTGCGTCATGTTGTATGCTCCGATTCGAGGAATAACAACGATATCGTCTTTTTGTAAGTGTGGAAACTTCACTGCAGCGCGCAGAACATCTATATTCATGCAAAGCGGACCGTAAATTGTAGTATCTTCGGCGTGCGAACTGACATTTTGAGCAGGATAAATTTCTAAATCGTACCAAAACGACGTAAAAAGCATATTTACACCAATGTTTAAAATCATAGCGCGACGCCCGTCAGCCATACGCTTATTCGCTATCACAGAGGCAATTGCAGTGCCGGCATCGTCCACCAAAGCTCTGCCGGTTTCAAAAATCAAAATCGGTAAATGTTGCGGTTCAATAGCGGAATTAAAAATTGCATTTACGATAGATTCTGCATATTCATCGAACATCGGACAAGTATCTTTTCCGGGTAAATACGCGCCTTTCAGCGTGTTTTTGGAGGCAAAACCGCCGCCCATGTCGATATATTTAATATGATGATTGAATTTTTTCGAGATATTTACAGCCAAATCCGCAAGTTTTGCGGCTGCAATTCCGTAAGGTACGGGCGACATCACATACGTGCCGATGTGCGTGTGCAAACCCACCAAATCCAACGTCGGTTCTACCATAATTCGGTTGATTGCCGTCCACGCTTCTCCGTTTTCGTAATTGAAACCAAACCTGTCCCAACGCGGATAAATAGTCGTATCCATGTTCACACGAATCGCCACACGTGGCTTAGTATCAGTGGTTTTCGCAATTTCAATTAACGTATAAAGTTCATCGAAATGGTCGATATGAATTAGCGATTTATTCTTTATTGCAAGTCGCAAATCGTCTTCCGATTTTGTCGGACCGTTGAAAATAATTTTTTCACCGCTCACGCCGTTTTGTAACGCTTTGGCATATTCAAAACCCGAAACGACCTCAGCCCAAGACCCTTGCGCGTGAAAAATTTTGCACACTGCATTCAAATAATTTGTTTTGTACGACCATGCAAATTGCACTTTCGGATAGCGCGTCGTAAACGCATTTTTAGCTTCGGCGAATGTATCTTCAATCGTTTGTTCCGACAAAACATACACCGGCGAACCGTATTTTTCAACCAATTCGGTAACCTTAATATCTTGAATATCAGATATATTTTTAATTCGCGGTTTCATTCCGAATTTGTCTGTAACGCCGGCACTGATGCGTGTAATAACCGGACTTTCGTATCTTCTTTTTTCCATTTTTTTGAGATTTGAGATTTTTATCAGGCTGAATCATGTTGTGAAATTGCTTATTGTTAGCAAATTACTGACTGATTATTGCTTAAAGTTCCCCTGTGATTGATAAATTTGCAAAATCTTCTAAATTTCCGATTAAATCGAAAGAATATCTGATAAACATTTTACCGATTTCGTACGATTCAAAAGGTTTAACTTGTTGTCCCATAGCCATATTGATAACAGCTTCGGGCAAATTTTGTCCGGCAGCGGTTGCCAAATACACCCAAGCCGGAATGCGCGGATTTATCTCAATAACAAAATATTTATCTTGATTTGTTTTGATAATTTCCAACTCCATTCCGCCGCGCCACTTGCTGGTTTTAAACATCTTACGAGTCAATGCAAGTAATTTTTCGTCGGAAATTGTAATTCCGCCCCACGCTTTACCTTTGTCTGTAATGTATTGTTTACGCATCGGAACGGCGCCTATGATTTCGCCGGAGCCGTCGCCCAAAGCAATTACATTAACTTCCGTACCGCGCACAAACTCCTGAATGATAACAGGTAAACCCCATTTTGCCGAAATTTTGTTGTAGTGTTCGGTAACTTGAGCTTCGGTATAAGCCAAATAAGCATCGTAAAATTTACCTTTTACCAAAACCGGAAATGCGAACTCATGCTTAACATTCAGAATATCAGCATAAGACGAAATATTTTTTCCGCGCGGAACGTCCAACCCGTTTTGCTCTCCAAACTTTTCGAGCACAGATTTATGTCGGCTCTCGAATTGCTGAAGCGTCGGTAAAAACGTTTTTATACCCATTTCGGCAAGTTCTTTCTCGCTGATAATGAAGGTGTAAAGCTCGGCATCGAAATTCGGGAAGATAAAATCCAATTTCTCTCTTGCATGAATTTCTTTGAGGCGATTCATAAAATCTTCGGCTCCGGACGATGGGTAAGGTATCTGATACACTTTGTCGCAAATACCGGGCATATAAATTCCGGGTTCCAAGTTCTCGTAAGCTAATCCGACGATGCGCACATCGAAGGTTTTAGCCTCGCGCAGACTCCGAATCACAGGTACGCCCGGACCGGGATTGTCCGTGTTGTTCAAGCCTGTTACGGCAATTGTATAAAGCTGTTTTGTAATTGACATAGCGATTCTGTCTAATTTTCAACTAATTGCATAGATGACATCAGATTCAAAAAATCGAAAAAATGTTTCTCGAAAATATTTGAATCCACATCAAAATTATCGGCAAAAAACTGCTTGATTTCCGCTTCCGAAGAGCCGTTTCGCAATAAAGCTATAATTTGCCGACCGGTTTCATTGGTCGAAAAGGATTCGCCCGTTGCGGGGTCGAAGATAAAACCGGATTCACTCACGGCGAGATTTGAACGTATTTTCATACTTCTGATTTTTTGACAAAGTTAGAACTTCGCCCAAAACCAATGTTACAAAATTTTACGTTTCTGTTATACTTTATTGTTTTACTACACTTTCTTTAAATTCGGTAAACGACATGCCGATTTCTTTTTTGAATTGTGTGGAAAGATATTGGACACTGCTGTAATCCATCATGTACGCGATTTCGCTCAAAGTAAATTCGCCTTCAAGAATAAGTTGTTTTACGCGTTCCATTTTTTGTAAAATGATATAGCGTTCCAATGTTACAGGTTCGTATTTTGTAAAAAGTTGCGATATTTGTCGTGTGCTGAGTCGTAGTTTTTCAACAAGATATTCAGATTTTTCGGCAATAGAACTGACGTTGTTCATTTCGTGAATAAGTTCAAAAACGGCTTGCTTAATGCGTTCAATTACAGTAAGTTCCGGATTTTGGATTACACTCATATCAAACTCGGAAAGCAAACTGTTGATACGTTCTGTATCTGTTTCGGGGTTTAGGTTTTTTATTTCGATAAATGACGGTTTCACAGCCAAAATATCATAACAGGCTTGTTGTAACTGTTTCTTTGCCAGAAACATACAACATTTACCGGTCATATTCTTGATATTCAAAACCATCGAAAAGAATTTGAAAATTTGAAAATTTGAAAATATAATTATGTTATCCTAACTAATATTTGCAAAAACACGATTTATATTCAATGATAACATTAAACATTTTCACACTTTCAAATTTTCAAATT
>DYSM01000261.1 GCA_020718265.1 Draconibacterium orientale
AGGTTTTAAAACGCCTGTAAATCGTGCAGTTTTTTATACGTTTCGCCTTTTGCAAGAAGTTCGGCGTGTGTGCCGCGCTCAATGATTTCGCCGCGGTGCATTACGCAAATTTCGTCGGCATTTTTTATAGTCGAAAGTCGGTGCGCAATGACGAGCGAGGTGCGGTTCTGCATTAATTTTGAAAGGGCATCCTGCACAAGGCGTTCGGATTCGGTATCGAGTGCCGATGTGGCTTCGTCCAAAATCATCACGGGCGGGTTGTTCAGCACGGCGCGTGCAATGCTGATGCGTTGGCGTTGTCCGCCCGACAGTTTCGAACCGCGGTCGCCGATGTTGGTGGCGTAGCCGTTTTCGGTTTCCAAAATAAATTCGTGTGCGTTGGAAATGCGCGCCGCTTGTTCAATATCGGCTTGCGATGCGGTTTCGAGTCCGAACGCAATATTTTCGGCAATACTTGCATTGAACAAAATCGGATCTTGGTTTACATTTCCCATGAGTCTGCGTAACGATTTGAGCTTTAAACCTTTAACGTTAATACCGTCAATGAGAACTTCGCCTTCTTCGAGGTCGTAAAAGCGCGGCAGCAAGTCCGCCAAGGTCGATTTTCCGGAGCCGGATTGTCCCACAAGCGCGACGGTTTTGCCTTTCGGAATGGTAAGATTCACATTTTTAAGCACATATTCATCTCCGTATTTGAACGACACGTTACGGTATTCTATTTGATATTGAAAATGCTCCAAATCTTGTGTTCCGTTGTCGATTTCTTCTTCCGCATCGAGCACTTTGTTGATGCGATCGATGGATGCCGCGCCTTTTTTTATGCTGTAATATGCTTTGGATAAAGCTTTTGCAGGATTCAGAATTTGAGAAAATATCACAATAAACATTATAAATTCTTCGCCGCTGAGGTTGCTTTCGCTGTTCAAAATCAATTGTCCGCCGTAAATAATTACGCCGCTGATGACTGCCGTTCCGAGAAATTCGCTCAACGGACTGGACAACGAGTTGCGGCGCGTAACTTTGTTCATGATTTCAAAATATTTGTCCGTCAGTTTTCGGTAGCGCGTGAGCATTTGTTTTTCGGCATTAAACGCCTTCACAATACGCAATCCGCCCAAACTTTCTTCCAAAACCGTGAGAATTTCGCCTGCTTTTTCCTGTGCCTGATGCGATTTTCGTTTCAAATTCTTGCCTATCTTCCCGATAATCAAGCCAATAATCGGAATGACCAACAACACAAAAACCGTCAATCCGCTGCTGATGTAAATGAGATAGAGCAAATAGAAAACAATCGTCATCGGGTCGCGCATGAGCACTTCCACCGTGTTCGTAACCGTAAATTTTACTTCCTGAATATCGCCCGATGCGCGCGCCATAATGTCGCCTTTGCGTTCTTCGGAAAAAAACTTTACGGGCAGGCGCATAATTTTGTCATAAATGCGTTTTTGGAAGTCGCGCACGGTTCCGTTCATCACGGGAGCCATGTAATAGCTTGCCATGTAAGCAAATATGTTTTTCAATAACGTGCCGATAATCATTAAAACGCTCACGACAACCAACGCCGCAAATTTGCCTTGTTCCACAATAATTTGACTGAGCAGATAAAACAGATTTTGCTTTATGGCATCCACCGACGTTGCCCACGCGGCAGGTTCGGTTACCAATTGTTGTTTCTCGAACAAAATTTGCAAAAAAGGCACAACCAACGTGAACGAAAACAAGGTAAACACAACCGACAGCATGTTGAAAATCAAATTCAAAACGGCGTATTTTTTATGGCTGAATGCGTAGCGCAAAACAACAAGGATGTCTCTCATCGTATTTTTTTTGCGAAACTAACAAAAATCCTTAACTTTGATTGAATTTTGTGCACAATAAGAATGGTCAGTATCATAGCCGCAATACACAATCAGTTGGGAATGAACAAATTATTTCTGAAATATTTACAGAAATACACCTTCTTTCCTTACGAATTAATTATTATCGACAATTGCTCAACCGACGGCAGTGCCGAGTTTTTTGAGGCAAACGGCGCAGTTGTTATCCGAAATGCACAAAATTTTTCGTATCCGTATTGTCAAAACCAAGGCATTCGTGTGGCAAAATATAATGTATTGGCATTTTTGAATAACGATTTAATTGTGTCGAAACATTGGGACAAACGCATGATTGAAATTGCCGAACATAACAACTTAGAAATCTGGGCACTAAGTTCCATCGACAGGCTTGAAACGCCCGAACTTACCCGCAAAATGCGCAACCGATGGAAAGCCGTAAAGAATCCGCTCTATTTCCTGTTCGGTGCAGGTTACGGAAATTTAGCATTGATGCTGAAGTTGATGTTCGGAAATTGGGAGCGATATACTGAAAATCGATATAACACATTTAAAACCAGCACGTTTGAAGGTGTAACCGGTTCGGCAATTATTTTAAAGAAAGACGTTTTAGATAAAATCGGACTTTGGGACGAACGTATCCAAGCAGCAGATTTCGATTTGTATTTTCGTGCCAAAGAACGCTGCCTCAACGTGGGCGATATGCGTCCGCCGGCGATTCTCAGCGGCGTGTTTTGTCATCATTACACACGTCTGTCGTTTAAAGCAAGATATCCGCCCTTCGCGGACAAAGCAAATTTGATTTCCATTGCTGACAAATGGGGCTTGGACTACGCCCGAAGTCTTACGAAAGATGCGTTTATGCGGGTTTGAGTTGTTGCCGGATTCAATCTGCAAAATTTCAAAACCAGTGCTTGTAAGAAAACTCATAATACCTTGCAATGCTTAATGTTGTAGTGATATTTCTACTTGAATGTTTTTAGAAATTCTGTTGAAATTCGATTGAAACTTATATTAAACCGAAAAATTAATATTACATAATAAACTTCTAAAATACAGATTTACAATGTTTTAGAGTCTGTTGTCTGTTGTCTGTAATCTGACATCTTAAATCTAATATAATAAAAACTATCAATGACTACTTTTTGACGATTGAATGACCACTAAATGACATGACATTCAATAGAAAAACAAACGATAATCCACAAAATATCAAATATTTACAAGTTTTCTTACAGATACAAACTATCAAATTTGTGAATGAAAAATTGCCCTCAAAGTTTTCACTTGCGAGGGCAACTATTTTTTGCGCTGTCAGCTCTAAACGGCTTATTCCGTTATCCGTTTTACTGCAGATGCAAACAAGCCTCTCCGTCCTTCGGACACTTCAAATTCCACTTCTTCGCCTTCTTCAAGCACTTCATAATCGTCGCCCAAAATTCCGGTGTAATGAACAAATAAATCATTTCCTTCTTCGGTTTGAATAAATCCGAAGCCTTTTTGTGGGTCGAACCACTTTACTCTTCCTTTCATAAGCGTATTTCCTTGTCTTTCTAAGGTGTAAAAAAATTAATAATTCGCTGTTGTTTCTAGTGTCATGTCAAGCCTCTTCTGACGTTTCCATGTCCTGGCGGACGATGGAAAGTCTCTACTGACCTGCATTCGTCCGTAGGACAATGTAGCGTCATTTCAAAATTGACATGACACTAGTTTGTGCAAAGTTAGTAATATTAGTAATATTTGTAAGCGTTTATTGAAAAAAAAGTATTTTTATTCAATAAAGTTGAAAAACGGGTGGATTTTCAGCATAAGAAATGCGAATCAAATTCAAATTTAGCAGGTCTGACAAAATTTCTGTGGCTTTTTGATGCGAAATGCCGGCATATTTACTGTATTTTTTGTGCGTAATATTCGGATGAGTTTCCAGGTATTCGAGTAAAAATTTTTCGGCTTCGGAGAAATGAATTTGAACGGAATGTTCTTTTTGAGCAGCAGTCATTGCTTTAAAATGCACAATATGAGCCACTTTGTTCTCATCCTTGTAGCGGATGTAGGCGCGCATGAGGTCATTTTCGTCGGGTGCAAGGTGCGGTTTTCGATTGCTTGCGGCAATATCTATTTCGAGCACAATTTTACTGTTTACAATGTGCTTTTTAGCCGAAAAAGCTATTTCCGGTTTACAATAAAGTTGTGCAGCAGATTCTATCATGTGATATTCTTCGTCGCTTCGCACGCCTGCTACTGCGCCGTTATCTTTCACACCGATAAGCAGTTTGCCGCCGTCCGTGTTCGCAAATGCCGAAAGTGTTCGTGCAATTTTTTTTGCATCGTTCACGGCAAATTTGAAATCTTGTTGTTGATGCTCGCCTTGTTCAATCAGTTTCAAAATCGGGTGGAGTAGTGGTGGCTTGGGCATAAGCGTTTCCTTGAAAAAATTCGTAAACTGTACAAAAATAGAAGTTTTCGGACTAATAGACATTTTTTCAATCGAATGTTTTGTCATTTTGTGGTCATTCAATGGTAAAAAAGTAGTCATTCATTGCTTTTATTTTCGATTGAATTTC
>DYSM01000262.1 GCA_020718265.1 Draconibacterium orientale
TAATTTAACTTTACAAACTTTCAACTTTATGACTTTTTATACTGAACTCATCAATCAATTTTCAAAATCACAGCACAATTGCTGTTTCGCTCAAAGCCAAGTGTTTCAAACGCAACGAAGGCGATTCGATAAATGTGCCGATTTCGTATTCTGCCCAGCGTTTGTTTACGAGTTCAATGGTGTTGTTATCGGCGGTAACAATGTCGGGCCAATCACGTTTAAAGTTGTCAATATCAACGCGTTTTCGCGTTCCGTCTAAGGCAATGTGCGACACTTCGTTTTCCGATTTTGCTTCAAATACAAAGCAATCGCGCAACGGTTCGAGGTTGCCGGCAATAAGCCAAACGCATAAATCCACATTGTTTGCATCTGCGGGAAAATCAACAAATCCGATGAATTTTATCTTCGAAAAATCCGGTTCGGCGAAGAGTTTTTCGGATAATTCTTTGAGATGAAATTCTTTTGATTTTTCTACAGAAATCAATACCGCAGAAATATTTTTCTTCAATAAATTTGTATTTATAATCTTGATTTCCGGATATTTAGCTAAAATATTTTCAACATTAATATTCAGAGATGAATACGATATTTCGGAACGATTTTCTGCAAGTTCTTCCGCATACTTTTGTGTAGCATCTATGCCGAGCTTGCTTCCGAACGCAAATTTTGACGAAGAATGGTCTAAGACATCCATCGGACCGCGCAAAAATTGAATGTCGTAAAACGGCTCGCAATGCGTGCTTACTGTTTGAGCAACTTGCATGTAATCATGCACATCGGTTGTTTTATCCGTAAGAATTTGAATTTTATTAAACATCATTTGCCCTGCGCCCCAAAGCGAATTCATGGCTTTAAGTGCCTGACCGGGAAACGTTTTTTCGATGCTTGCAATGCTGATGTTGTGCGCCACGCCTGCAATGGGCAAATCCATATCGTGAATTTCCGGAACCATCGTCAACTGAATCGGTGCAAGAAAAATGCGTTCCGTTGCTTTGGCAATATACACATCTTCCATCGGCGGAACGCCCACAACCGTAGCAGGATACACAGCATTGCGCCTGTGAGAGATGCACGTAACGTGAAATTTCGGATACCAATCTGCCAACGAAAAAAATCCGGTGTGGTCGCCAAACGGACCTTCCCAAATTTTGTCTTCAGTCGGGTCCACGTAGCCTTCAATGATAAAATCGGCATCAGCAGGTACGTAAATATCTTGGGTCAAACATTTTACGAGTTCCACTTTTTTCTTGCGCAAAAATCCGGCGAGCATGTATTCGTCAATATTGTCGGGCAACGGAGCGGTGGCGGCGTAAGTGAGCGCAGGGTCGCCGCCGAGCGCAACGGCTACGGGCATGCGCTGTCCGAGTTTTTTGTATTCTGAAAAATGTCGTTCGCCGGTTTTGTGCTTGTGCCAGTGCATTCCGGTTGTGGTTTTGTCGAGCACCTGCATTCGGTACATACCTACGTTGCGGATACCCGTAATCGGGTCTTTTGTAATTACTTGCGGAAACGTAATGAACGGTCCGCCGTCTCGGTTCCATGTGGTAAGCACCGGAAGTTTTGTTAAATCCGGCTCCGACATCACAATTTCTTGACACGCTCCGCGCCCCGATTTTGTTTTCGGAATGTATGAAGCTATTTTTTTGAGTTCGGGCAGAACTTTTAGTTTTTCGAATAAATTCTTTTTCGGTACCGTAATATCTTTCAATAAATCGGTAATTTCTTTGGCAATGTCGTCATAATCAGATACATTTAAGGCTTTCAAAATGCGTTTGTCCGAGCCTAATGCGTTTATCAACACCGGAAATTCGGTGCCTGTATTTTCAAACAGAAGCGCTTTGCCGCCGCCGGGTTGTTTGCTTTGTCTGTCAGCGAGTTCGGCGATTTCCAAATACGGATTTACCTTTGTTTTGATGCGAATCAATTCGCCGTCTTGTTCTATGGCGTGTATGAATTCTCGTGTCGATTTGAATGGCATATCTATTTTTTTTTCCGAAAAATACAGTTTTTTTTCTGTTTTGAAAAAGAAGTTTTTTAGCTTTATAAATGAAAAAAGCCCGACGTTTCTGTCGGGACTTATTATCTTCAAAGACTTCCTGTTAAATTTGAGGTTCTGCCAAACATCTCGGCTTCCCACTCACGAATGTTGGCGGAGTGTTCGCTGCGCACCAACTTGCCTGTTTTGGCACTTCGGTAGTAACACCATCTGTCTAACTCATCGTCAATTGGTTCGTTTTGCTCGATACGTTTTTTCAAGCTACTTTTCAAAAAAGTTCCGATACCTTTTGCAAACACAAAGTGGGCAATCGCAATTTTTTGATAACCTTCAAGCTCAGTTTCTCGTTCCACGGCACGCACGGCTTTGTCGAAATCTCGTCGCAGAAGTTCTTCCGCTTCTTTTTGCGAGATAGGTTCGTTAAACGTTTCGCCTTCCGTGAGTACGTGTCCGTAACCGATGGTATGAATTCCGGAAACATCAATATAACTGTATCCGGCGTTGTAACCCTCATGATCTTTTATGAACATAATGGCTTCTTCGTACCCTTTTTCAAACTGATACTCGCTCACGTATCTTGTTTCAGAACGTTGGATGTCCGAAATTAAATTCAGAACACCACTTTTGTTTGTTTCGCTGCCCGTTTGAAAAAATTTCGGGGTCAGCAGAGTTAAAATCAGAACACTAACTACCTTAACATTTAATGTCATTAATATAAGGTTTCGTTCGTAAATCAGCCTTAGTGTCTCGACTACATTTTTTGCCTTTTTGATGGGCGTGCGGTTGTCGATAAGGTCGGCTCGCGGGAGTTTCCCGCTGGGTAATTTTGAGGTAAAGCCGCCGGCTTATCTCGCTAATTACCGTTAAAAGTTCCGTAAAACTGAGGCAAATGTATATTTAAAATCTTATGAAACAAGTTTTTTAACACATTTCAACTGTTTTTCGGACGTGCCGCAATCGGTTTCTATTTATATTGACTGTCAAAACATTATATTTAAAACATTGTAAATCAATGCTTTAAACTGATAATTTTCACATCAATAATTTATACAAACTTTTTTCAAAAAACTTTAAAAAATGAGAAAATCATTTAACTGTCTCATTTTCAAATACAAAGTAAAAACATTTTTTTTGAATCTCCAAATTTTTTGTAAACTTTTTTTTACTTTTATTTTTATTAAAGTATTGATATGCTGTTTTTTATGAATAATAGCTCTCTCTAAGTTCAGATTTCTGATTTTTTTCCGACAATTTGAGTCGAAATCTGTATCTTTGCACCTCGTTTTTAGTAATAATTGATTATGTTGAACAAAGCAAAAACGCATATCGAAGAAGTTGCACATTTTCATTCGGACAAAGCCGATGAGATTGAAGCATTTCGCATCAAATATTTGTCGAAAAAAGGCGGAATTGTTACCGACTTGTTTGCGGCATTTAAAGATGTACCTGCAGAAGATAAAAAGGAATTCGGACAAGTTTTAAACCAACTTAAAGACGCCGTAAGTGCTAAGATAGAAGAACTTAAAGCGAATTTGAAATCGGGCGACACCAAACCCGAAGGCTTGGATATGACCTTGCCTGCGGAAGGCGCATTCATGGGTTCGCGGCATCCTGTGTCGTTGGTAATGAATGAGATAAGCGAAATTTTTACGCGATTGGGCTATACAATTTCAGAAGGTCCGGAGATTGAGGACGATTGGCACGTGTTTTCAGCTTTGAATTTTCCGCCCGAACACCCGGCACGCGACATGCAGGACACGTTTTTTATCGAACGAAATCCGGAAATTTTGTTGCGCACACACACATCATCCGTGCAAGTACGTGTGATGGACGGCGCAAAACCGCCGATTCGCACCATTTCGCCCGGACGCGTGTTTCGCAACGAAGCAATCTCGGCGCGTGCGCATTGCATTTTTCATCAGCTCGAAGGCTTGTATATTGATGAAAATGTGTCGTTTGCAGATTTGAAACAGACGTTGCTGTATTTTGCCGAAGAATTTTTCGGAAAAGGCACAAAAATTCGCCTTCGTCCGTCGTATTTTCCGTTTACCGAACCGTCGGCGGAAATGGATGTGTCTTGTACGCTTTGCGGCGGCAAGGGCTGCAACGTGTGCAAACACAGCGGTTGGCTCGAGGTGCTCGGTTGCGGCATGGTGGACCCGAATGTGTTGCAAAATTGCGGCATAGATTCGGAAAAATACACCGGCTTTGCGTTCGGTTTAGGCATGGAACGCCTTGCGATGCTGAAATACGGCGTACACGATTTGCGCCTGTTTTTTGAAAACGATTTGCGCTTTTTGAGGCAATTTAGATAAAAATATAGATTTAGTTGAAAATCAAATATTTACGCTATTAGTTATACCTGTCAGGTTTCCAAAACC
>DYSM01000263.1 GCA_020718265.1 Draconibacterium orientale
TTGGCGAAAACGTGTGGATTGACAACCTTGCCGATGTGGAAATTGCTGATAATGTTTGTGTTTCTCAAGGTGCGATGCTATTGACAGGAAGCCATGATTACAGCAAAACAACGTTTGATGTCATTACCGAAAAAATTACTTTGGAAGACGGTGTTTGGATTGGTGCTAAAAGTGTGGTTTATCCCGGCGTTACATGTAAATCTCATTCAATTTTAAGTGTTAATTCTGTTGCTATGAAAGACTTAGATGCGTATTTTATTTATACAGGAAATCCTGTAGTCAAAATTTCAAAAAGAGATGTTAAATGACACATCAAATATATAGACAAGCCTTAAAAATCCGTGAAGTCGAAAACAAATTCCTTGAGCTTTTTTCGCAAGGAAAGTTAAACGGTACGGTTCATACTTCGGTGGGACAGGAATTTTCGGCACTTGCTTTTGCAGGACAAATTACGTCTGATGATTTTATTTTTTCAAATCATCGCTGTCACGGACATTATTTGGCTTACACGCAAGATACTCGTGGGCTACTTGCCGAGCTTATGGGGAAAAAAAGCGGAACGTGCGGCGGGGTAGGAAGCAGTCAGCATTTGTGTAAAGGAAATTTCTTTTCAAACGGCATACAAGGCGGAATTGTTCCTGTGGCTGCCGGTTTTGCACTTGCAAATAAATTAAGACAAAACGGCAACATCGGAATTGTATTCATCGGCGACGGAACTTTGGGAGAAGGCGTTTTGTATGAAACTTTTAATATAATTTCCAAATGGGAAATACCTTTGATGATTGTTTGCGAAAATAACAGTTATGCACAATCTACACATCAATCGATAAATTTAGCCGGAGATATTTTGAAACGTGCCGAAGCGTTTGGAGTAAAAACATTTCACAGCAACACGTGGGCGGCTGAGCAAATAATGCAAAACGGAAAAGATTCGATAGATTTTGTAAGAGCAGAACAAAAACCAGCATTTCATCTTGTTGATACATATAGACTTAATGCCCATTCAAAAGGAGATGATGACCGCGATAAATCCGAAATTGCCGATTATGCAAAAAAAGATCCTATCAACGTTTTTGCAGAAACGGAAACGGAAATTTATAAGAAATTTTTGAAGGAAATTAATATCGAACTTGAGAATTATGTATCCGAAATCGAGAAACATCATGAGTTGACATTGTCCGAATATTACACGAAAATAAAAGAACAAGAGAATGTTGAATGGTCTGAACTGGAAGAACTTAATATCCGACAAGTTCAACTTATTAATGAATTCTTCAAAGAGAAGATGGCTTCATCCGAGAAAACTGTTTTTATTGGCGAAGATGTTTTAAGTCCTTATGGCGGTGCATTTAAAGTAGCCAAAGATTTATCGACAATGTTTTCGGACAGAGTTTTTTCGACACCTATAAGCGAAGCCGCAATTACAGGAATCGGCAATGGCTTGGCGCTTGCAGGCATGAAACCTTACGTCGAAATTATGTTTGGCGATTTCACAACCTTGGCTTTGGATCAAATCATAAATCACGCATCCAAATTTTATCACATGTATAACAAGCAGGTAACTTGTCCGGTTGTGATAAGAACACCTATGGGAGGAGGGCGCGGTTATGGTCCGACACATTCGCAAACGCTCGACAAATTTCTTATAGGCATAGATAATGTGAAGACTATTGCGTTAAATATTTTTGTCAATCCGAAAACAATTCTTGAAGCTGTTCAGTTAGAAGAACATCCGGTCGTTGTAATCGAAAATAAGACAGATTACGGAAAAAAACTAAATCAAAGAAATTTAAAAAACTATAAATTTCTGAAATCAAATCATGCTTACCCTATAGTGCGCATAAGTCCGTTAAAATCCGAACCAACTGTAACCATTGTATCTTACGGCGGAGTTTCAGGACTTGTTGCAAATCAATTACTTGATATTTTTTCGGAAACTGATTTAAAGCCCGAACTATTGATACTGTCTAAAATAAATCCGATTGACTTTCAACCTATAATGCAGTCGGTGCAAAAAACAAAAAAGTTAATTGTGATAGAAGAAGGCAGTATAACAGGCGGCATCGGCAGTGAAATAGTTTCATTCGTGTCGGAACATTCGAACGAATATGTTTTTTGTAAACGTATAGGCGCACTATCGGTGCCGATTCCGTCTGTCAAAGAATTAGAAAGTAATGTATTGCCGTCAGAAAAAAGCATTATCCAACATATCAAAACATCAATCAATCAATAATGAAGATATTGCAAGAAATAACGGTTCCGCAGGAATCGGTCAACGACGATACACTTTCAGTGGTCGCTCTGTTGTTTGAGAATCACGCTTTTGTCAATAGAGGCGACGAACTTATTGAATTAGAAACCTCAAAAGCTGTTTTTGCAATTGAAAGTGAATTTGACGGCTATGTGGAATACCTCTGTAAGCAAAAAGATGAAGTTCGAGTTAATTCTATAATTATCAGAATTTTAGAAAGTTTGCCGAAAACCGACACACCTCAGGTCTCATTAGATACCAAAATTTCAGAAAATTCAAATTTTACTACACTATTTTCCAAGAAAGCAGAAGATTACATAGCAAAACATAAAATTGATAAAACGTTATTCCCCAATACCGATTTCATAAGTTACGACGATGTAATTCAACTGATATCGCCCGGCGAAAAAACAAAAGCTGTTCAAGCGATACAACCGGAAAAATCAAACAATCATGTAATATCGGAAGTTGTTGATTCTAAAAAAGTAATTTTAGAAGAACTTACTAAAAATAAAAAAAGAGAGATAGAATATCTGTCAGCTGTTCAACGCGAACATTTGAACAGTACCGTCGATGTAATTGTCAATACAGAAGGCGTTTTTGAAAATATTAATCCCAATCTAAAATATTTTAAAAACTCATTATTACCGATTATTATTTACGAAGTCTCTCGCTTGCTCATCAAATATCCGGAGTTTAACGCGTATTACACTGACGGAAATTTAGCACTCTACAATCAGATAAATGTCGGCTTTGCAATTGACATGGTGCAAGGGTTGAAAACCGTAAAGCTGCCAGAAACGCAAAAATTATCAGTCAGCGAAATCGAACAATTTATTATGGATTTGTCGAACAAATACATAGATAATAAATTGACAATAAGTGATTTAACAGATATAACATTTACAATAACAGACTTGTCGTCTGAAGGTGTAAATTCATTTATTCCGTTGATAAATAAAAATAATTCAGCAATATTAGGAATTTCTGCCAACGACAGTGTTTTAAACCGGACAACTTTAAGTTTAACATTTGACCACCGAGTTACCGCCGGTAAGCAAGCTGCGGTATTTCTGACAAATTTAAAACAACGTATAGAATCATTCAAATCAAATACACCTAAAGCTTACAAGAATGTAATTTGCCACAGATGTTTAAAAACTTTGGAAGACGACCTCAACGGAATCGGATTTCTCAGGGTCGTAACTCCGAATGGAGATGCTTATATTTGCCAAACCTGTTTTAGCGGATTTTAAAAAAACAAAAATGGATACAAACGAAATTAAAAACATAGTAGCTGCATTTTTGAAAGTAGCTCCCGATACAATTACAGAAACTACAGTTATTGATAAAACAGCAATTCAAGGTTCTATTCTGATACACAGAATGTACGCTGAATTGGAAAAAAATGGTCTAAGCGTTCCGAATTACGCGAACATAAAAACGTTTTCCGAACTGCTTCCGGACGGTAAAATTGCAACAAGTCAGATAAATACGGAAACTTTAACCCACAAAACAGCATCTTCAACAGAAAGCTCGATAGGAATTGATATCGAAAGAATTTCAAATTTTCCTGAAACTGTTGATTTTCGCACGCATCCGTTTTATACTCAGAATTTTACAGCGAATGAAATCGCTAATTGTATTTTAAAACAAAATCCCATCGAATCGTTTGCCGGAAAATTCGCTGCAAAAGAAGCTATAATTAAAGCAGACAACGTGTTCAAAAATAGCCCGTTCAATCAACTCGAAATTTCGAATAATTCAGAAGGTAAACCGTTTTTTTCTAATTTCGAACTTTCTGTCAGTCATGCCGGAGAATATGTGATTGCTGTCGCTTTAAAAACGCCTCCATTATCAGAACCACAAGTTGCCGAGATCAACACGATTATTGAAACTTTTAAAATGCCAAAATCCTATAAGATTCTCATTGTATTCAGTTTTTTGATGTCGTTTGCCACGGCTTTAGCTTTTTTATATCTTTACTTAAATTAAACAAATAATGTTCAATATTTTTGCAACTGTTTCAAGATTTACAAAGTCCGGAAATATGATTTTCAAAATTCAAATCCAAACGCCTCAAAGCCTTAGTTCAGGAGTGTGCACGCAAACCG
>DYSM01000264.1 GCA_020718265.1 Draconibacterium orientale
TTAGATTTAAGACATCAGATTACAGACAACAGAATATAAATTATTGATAATCTATGTTTTATACTTCAAACATGTAATCCTTTTAATTCGGTTAAATATAATAACTGTCTAAAAATCAGCATCCGGCGGTGCACGTTGTGCGATGTGAAACAACTGAGACGTAACACACTGCTCTGCAATTTCATGAGTGTCAATTTCAAGCTCTAAAATGTTGATTATTAAAAGATTTTGAGTTAAAATTCGGTCTGAAATGTAAAAACTAAACGCATGAATGGCGCAGCCGGCACTTGTTGTAATCAGGTTAATTTTGTAAGAAAAATCATTTTTTGTATGATGTTTTACTGCTATAACATGCTGAATTTGAATAACTTGCGGAATTATGTAAACAGCAAGCAATCCAAAGTTCAGTAAGATATGTTTTTTCAAAATCATTTGGAAAATGTGCGATTTATCGGAATTTCTATCTGAATTTGCATGTTTCGCCCCGGTTCGGGCAATTCGATAATTCTGTAAAAACTCAAATGATTAAAGTATTTAGTGTCGAACATATTTTGAAGCTGTAATGTAATATTAATCGCTGTTTTTGAGACAATTACGTTTCCGGAATATGCTAAATTCCAAATGTTGGAACGTGGTGTCGGAAGTTCGTTTCGTGCAATACGGTGTTGCGCCGAAGTGAAATTTGTATTCAAATTTATTGAAGAAGCCGTAATGTGTTTCGTAAAGTTCGGAATGCTATAATTTATTGAACTGTAAATATTTAACGGCGGTGTGAACGGAATAGGATATTCAAAATCTGTTGCATAAACATACTCTGCCGATGTTGTAACTGTAAGTGGTTCTGCTATTTGATATGATATTGAACATTCGCCGCCGGTTCGGAATGCTTCCGACTGAATATATTCGTAAACCTGCCCTGCGTCCGCTTCCGATATTTCGTAACCGCTTGGATGTAAATAACTTCCGCTTGGACTTAGGTAAATGAAATTCGGAAAAAAATTTGTAAAAAAATTGACTTCTCCGGAAATTTTTTGATTTGAAAAATTTAAACCTACATCAAATTGATAGGAATATTCGGAGCTAATTTCCTTATTTCCAACTTCATATCTAAACGAACCGTGATGAATCCCGTTTGCCGACAGTTCGCTCGCATTTGGCATTCTGAAACTTTTTCCGACCGATGATTTAATATTTAAACGCTTTGATATTGAATACGAAGTGCCGATTGCCCAACTGACATCGTAAAATTTTGCCGAAAATGCTTCGCTTTTGTAACGTTCGGCATACACGGAGTAAAATTTTTCAATGTCTGTTTGTCCAAAATCGAACCGAATTCCGCCGTCAATAAGCACTTTGGAGTTCACAGTAAAGCTGTTGTATGCAAATGCGCCCACGGTTTTGCGCACATATTCCGGAAGTAAAAATAAGTAACCGCCAATTGTATTGTCTTGATATTGAGCCGAAATTCCTGTTTGAAAAACATGATTAGCGTTCCTATATTTGTATTTTAAATCGGAGGAAAGTGTATTAAGTTTCAGCAAAAGTTCCAAATCCGGATTTAGTTCGGGTGCAGTTTGGTTCTGATAATGTGTGTGAAACAAAGACCATTCTTGTCGGTTGTTTTTTTGATAACCTAAATTTAGCTCAGCCGAACCTTTTTCAAGAAAAAAAGTTGTGTTGTTAACTATTTTAAAATGAGAGACTTGTTGGTAAGGCAATTCAATATTTCGCGCATTGCCGTCGTCTGCTAATTTTCCGGCTGACGGAATGCCGTGCGAACCGGGGAAAAATCCGACTTTACTGTTCACCGAACTTAGTGAAAATGTGGACTTGAACTGTTTTTTTGCGGTGCCAAACGAAAAATAAGCGTCCTGCTCTTTGCCTGCTGTATTTTTCAGTGTTTTATTTTGAATCGGAAAACGGTACCTGTTGTAAAAAAAACTGTCTGCCGGAACGGTGTAATCGCCAAAATCTGCACGCGTAAATCGGACATAGAAATTGTGCTCATGATGCCTGTACTTTGCATTTAAAGAATTGACAATCTGATTATTAACACTTTTAAAGACACTCTGTAAACTGCCTTCCGCTGTATGTTTATCTGGGATTTTATTGGGCAAAATTTGAATAACACCGCCAACAGCATCGCTTCCAAACATGAGCGACGACGGACCTTTCACAATTTCAAGTCGTTCCACCGCAAATTGGTCAATTTCCAAACCATGGTCGGCGCCCCATTGCTGCCCTTCCTGCTTGATTCCGTTTTCCGTGACCGCAACTCTGTTGAAACCCAAACCTCGAATTACCGGTTTTGAAAACCCCTGTCCCACATCTATCGACGAAATTCCGGGTAACGTTTCAATACTTTTTACAAGATTAATGCTTAAATTTGTTTTGATAAAATCGTTGTCGATAAAGTCCACCGCGCTTGTTTTCTGACTCTTTTTTTCATGTTCGCTTAGACCTTCAACCGTAATCTCGTCCAAAGCCACATCTTCACTTTCCAATATGTAAACTTGGTAAGTGTCTGAATTTGAGATTTTTGTTTGATTATCTTCAATACATTTATAGCCTAAATAACTTATATGAACATGGTAATTTCCGGCGAAAATCTGTGGAAATTCAAAATTTCCGTGTTCTTCTGTCATTGTACCGAGTTTTAGTTCAACAACATACACACTTGCACCCGACAAAGGCTTATTTCTTTCGTCCGTTATTTTTCCGTAAAACTTATGCGTGTTTTGCGCGTCGGCTTTGTGTACAACAAAAGCCGCAAACAATATTATCAATATTGTTTTCATTCCTGTTCTGAATTTTTAAATGAAACTATTTTGCTGTTACTTGTAAATCAGCAAGATAGGCGGTGCGCGTAACAGAAATGACTGCTTTTGGGAAAGGCTTACAACAATGTGTTTCTTTGTTTCAAAATATGTATATTTTAGCAGTTCAAAAGGCTTTATATCAGAGTGTTGTTCTGAATTAAAAATCGAAAAAGCATACTCATACACAAAACATTTGTCGTGTGCGGAATGAATATACTTTTTCGATATGTTGTTTAGTTTACTTTCGTGGTCGTGATTGTGCAAAGCCTTTACCGGCAAGGGATACAGAAATATTCCGAGCAGAAAAACAGCTAATATTTTGCGCAAAACCGACTTCATTTGTGTTTAATGTTTGCACACGTGATTTTCGTCGTGGTGGTGATGTTCGTGTCCTTCGCCGTGGTGGGCTTCATGTTGTGCGCAACTTGAGCCGCTGTCCTGAACAAGCCCGGCAACAAACTGATTTACAACTTCTTCTGCTTTGTCCGAACAACCGCGGATAACCTCAATTCCGGCTCTGTTAAACACATTTATGGCACCGCGGCCAATCCCGCCGGCGAGCATGACGGTTACGCCGCTTTCCGCTAAAACTTGCGCAATGTCCGACTTGCATCCGCAGCCTTGCACTGCGCTAATTGTCTCAATCTTAGTAACTTCATTGGTTTCCGAAACCGTGTAAATACCGTAATATTCACAATGTCCGAAATGGTCGTCAATCGTGTGGGTTAGTGTAACAGGTACTGCAATTTTCATTCTTCTGATTTTTTTTGAGTTAAATAATATCGAAGGCGTTTGCCTTTCCCGTCGTGGCATTGGCTGTCGGCATGTCTTTTTTTGCCTTCACCTTGCCCAAGAGTTCCGGTTTCCGTGAGTTCTTGCTCTGTCTTTCTGCAAAGTCCGAGCTTCCTGCCTGTTTTCGGACCGTTTCCGTCAGGTCCTTTGTGATTCATGTTTGGCATAATGTATTGAAATTTAATTAGATACAAAACGATTGTCAGACTTTTTTTGTCTAAATCCGTCTATTTTTCCGTCCAACCAACCTGTTCTGGCATTTTCAAAACTGTCAATGGTTGGTAACCAAGGTTTTATATCCAAAAGTGGTGTTCCGTCTAACATATCTGCGCCTTTAATTTTGATTCTATTGCCCTGAATCTCAACACATTCTACAACGGTCAAACCTATCGGATTCGGGCGCACGGGCGAGCGTGTTGCAAAAATTCCGTGCGTTTCCGTATCCATAAATGGTTTCACAATCAGCTTACTTTCAGTAACTTTGTGTAAATGATAAAGTAAAATCAGGTGCGAAAATCCGTCTAAATCTTTGAGACCGTCGGCAAATTCTTCAAAAATTTCAATTTCGGATAAAATCTCACCTGTGCCCGAATTTTGAATCGGACTGTTTTCGAGCGTCAAAAACGAAGTCGAAAGTCTGCCTATACTTTTGAAAATAATTTCGGTGTGCATGATTCTTAAATTTCTTCCGATTTTGTAACTATTCAACCGCTCTTGATTTTTAAAACAATTGATTATCAACACGATATAA
>DYSM01000265.1 GCA_020718265.1 Draconibacterium orientale
AGTCCGGTCTAAAAAGCCTGTTTTATTTTAGCTAAACAACCTATATGCTTGATTAGCTAAAATAAAACAGGCTTTTTAGACCGGACCCATGAATGAAATACTATGTTTGAAAACAATTCTAAAAATGAGCATTGCCAAAGGAACGACCACAAAAACAACAAGTAATGCAAAAATTAAAACTACAGACATAATTTACTCCAAATTTGAACTGCAAATATAAAATTCATTTTTTGTTTTTAGGATAAATGTGTATTTTTTTTACTTTTGTACGCCCCTCAAACCCCGTGGATTATGAATAGTGATTTTTGTTCGAAAACGAATCTGCATTTGCATAATATTTTTGGTGTCGGCGAACAGTCCGACATCAAATCCGTGTTTTTGGTACACGAAAATTTAATCGAAATCAGCTTAAAGAAAGCCTTGTCTGTCAAGGCGTTGTCCGTGCATCGGTTCAATTACGAGCGCATGGATTCGCGCGGACATTATTTTCAGGAAAATGTTACTGAATTTGTGCATTTGGTTTCCGAAAATCTGATTTTAATCACAGGGCAGTTCGGTGCTCGACACAATTATCTTATCCGAATAAACAACGAACAGGCGTTCGTGGTGCTCGACCCGCGCTTGGGCGGCATTCTCGATACGAAATTTGACACAACCGGAGAAACCGATTTCGGAGCGCGATTGATGAACGAGGTTGCGTTTTTCAAACTTTGGTCGCCGCCGGCAGGGCGCGTGGAGCTTGTGTTGTATGACCAAGCGCAAACTCGAATTTACACCGAAGAACCGCTTAGTCTCACACGCGGACACAAAGGCATTTGGTATCTGGAACTCAGCCCGGAGCAAGTCGGATTAGACAGTCTGGACGGATTTTACTACAAATATGCGGTGTATGCTTACGGAAGTTTGCGCGTCGGGCTGGATCCTTATGCCGTGTCGATGGCGGAATACGAAATCAATATGAAAGACCCGGATTTTAAAGCCGCGCTTATTGATGTTTCCAAAATTCATAAGCAATCTCCAAAATTCAAAAATTCCGATATTTGTCCGAACGATACCGATATTTTGGCTTATGAAATTCATGTGCGTGATTTTACAATTCAGCCCGGCGTATGTTCCAAACGCACGGCAGGAACGTTTTTGGGTTTTACCGAAAAATCGGATTATTTAAAAGAATTGGGCATTACGCACGTGCAACTTATGCCGGTAAATAAATGCTACACTCAGGACGAAACCAGCCGAGAATACACCGGAAACCACACGATGGACAGTAATTACAATTGGGGTTACGATGTGTTAAATTATTTCTCGCTTGAAGGCAGATATTGCACAACGCCCGAAAATCCTTACAATCGTATTGATGAGTTTCGATATTTGGTCGATGATTTACATGAAAAGCAAATCGGTGTTATTCAGGATGTTGTGTTCAATCATACCTATACGGCAGCGGTTTTTGAATGTGTTGCACCGGGTTGTTATTATCGTTTGGATGAAAATTACAGAATTTCGGGCGGAACGGGCGCAGGTTCGTCGTTGGAAACGCGCAGGAAATCGGTTCGCAAATTTATTATCGATTGTTTGACACATTATGTTGAATTTTATGGCGTTGATGGATTTCGTTTCGATTTAATGGGTTTTTTCGACCTTGAAACCATGCGCCAAGTGCGCGAAGTTGTCGGAAAAGCTTACAATCCGACCAACAAATTCGACCTCATTTTACAAGGCGAAGCATGGGAATTTACCGACATTCCGGACGGAACGGCGTACACAAAACTAAATCATTCCGGACATTTAAAGATTGCTTTGTTCAACGACTCTTTCCGCGATGCCTGCACCGGACACGACAGTTACCCCGGTTTTGCACAAGGTAACGGACATGAAATCAGTCGTTTGGCAACCGGAATTATCGGCGGATTGATAAATTATGTGCACAATACGGCGTTTACAAATCAAACCTTCGACGATATTTACAACCGTTTTGCGTTTGAACCCGGCGAATGCCTGAATTATTTCGCAATTCACGACGGACTTACACTTTGGGACAAAATAAACCTGAGCGTGAACGATGTTACCAAAGACCAACGCATCCGGATTGCCAAATATGCGTTTGCACTGTTGCTTACCTCGCAAGGGCGTGTAATTTTGCACGGCGGCGATGAAATTTTGCGCACTAAACCGTTGGCACACAACGACAAAGAACAACATCGCGCTATGACTTCGCACCAAGTGAACGAAGAAGAAGGCACGGTGTATTTTCACGAAAATTCTTACTCTTCGCCCGATTATACGAACATGTTTCGTTGGGAAAGGCTTGAAAATCGTTACTTTCCGTTTGCAACGGATTTGCTCAACTACGTGCGCGGTTTGATTCAAATTCGCAAAAGTATCACAGCACTACGCCTGCCGACGGCTGAGCTTGTGAATCAAAATTTGAGAATCATTCATCCTCTGCCGATTACAGCGCAAAGCGGTTCGTTTTTCGATTTGGAAAAAATGACCGTAAATTTCGTTCACGGTATTCCGAACACAACATATTATATGGTTGGTGAGGTGCACGAGTCGGAAACAAATCCGCTTCTGAATCCGTATTTTGTAAAGTTCGATGCCGAAGGTAAAGGTTCGGTTTCGTTCTCAAAAGCTCTTATTCAAAAATTTAACATCCGAAAATGGAGCCGAAATTTGAATCTTCATTTCAAACTCATCAAAACGCCCGGTAAATGGGATTATTTGAGTTATGCTTACACCTCGCACGGCGAAAATGCCGTTTCCGCACGACAGCTCAATGCAGCCGGCGAAGTTTGGATAGATTTAGGTGTCAAAAATCATAAAATAGTAGATTCATCGCATCATGTGGACAGTCAAACCTTTGCGTTTGAGGCACTTTGTTTGCCGGATGATTTGTACGATTCCGTTATTGTGGCACACAACGGCGGCTCGATGGTTTCGGTTGTGAATTTTGAAAAACTCGTGCCCGAAATGTATGATTTACTGGCAGATAACCGTCAATCCGGTTTGACGCACATTGTAAACAGCGAAGCCATAATCGAAAACGGACGCGTAACCATTCCGCCGCATTCAAGTGTAATTTTGGCAAAAAAGAAAAAAAGTTTGTAAAGTTCATAAAGTTTGTAAAGTTCATAAAGTTTGTAAAGTTTGTAAAGTAAAAAGAACGTAGAGACGCAAGGTTTGCGTCTTTTTAAGACATAATCCGGAAAATTTTTTCTTACTCAAAGTATCATCTTATCAACAAATCAACAAATCAACAAATTATCAAATTAACAAATTATCACATTATCACATCAACACATCATCACATCAACAAATTATCACATCAACAAATTATCAAATTATCACATCATCAAATTATCAAATTATCACATCAACACATTATCACATCAACAAATTATCACATTATCACATTATCACATTATCACATCAACACATCAACACATTTTCAAATCAAAAAAATGATTCCCGAAAAAACAAACACCATAACAGGCATAAAAAGTTGGGCGGAAGATGACCGTCCGCGTGAGAAACTGTTGCTCAAAGGCGCTAGCGCGTTGTCGGATGCGGAGTTGATAGCAATTCTTATCGGTTCGGGCAGCCGAAACGAAACGGCTGTGGATTTATCCAAACGCATTTTGCAATCCGCCGGAAACAGCCTCAACGATTTGGGCAGAAAAAGCCTCGACGAACTTCAAAAATTTAAAGGCATCGGCGAAGCAAAAGCAGTAACTGTTGCCGCCGCGCTCGAACTCGGTCGCCGCCGAAAAGCCGCCGAAGTAATTGAAAAACAGAAAATTATATCGGGCAAAGATGTGTTCAATTTACTCGGTGCATTGCTCGGCGATTTGCCGCACGAAGAGTTTTGGGCTTTGTATCTCAACCAAGCAAATAAAATCATGGACAAAGTGCGTATCAGCTCCGGCGGCGTTACGCAAACCGTGATTGACGCTAAAATGGTCATGAAACCCGCTATTGAAAAACTTGCAAGCGCGCTCGTAGTTTGCCACAATCATCCGTCGGGAAATGTGCAGCCGAGCGAAGAAGATATTAGTTTGACGAAGCAACTTATCGCAGCAGGTAAATTTCTGAATATCCGCGTGTTAGACCACGTTATTGTGAGTGCCGATACTTATTTTAGTTTTTTCGACAACGGATTGATGTGAGTTCTGAAATAGGAAATATTAAGTAAGAAATAGGAAATATAAAATAGATAATATAATTTTTCAAATTTCAAGTTTCAAATTTCAAGTTTCAAATTTCAAGTTTCAAATTTCAAGTTTCAAGTTACAAATTACAAGTTACAAAACCATGAAAATCAGATTTCTGCGAAATCAC
>DYSM01000266.1 GCA_020718265.1 Draconibacterium orientale
AATTGCTTATTATCAGTAATTTAACTTTACAAACTTTCAACTTTATGACTTTTTTTACTGAACTCATATTTTATTTGCCGATTAAAACAAACGGACTCCAGAAAAACGGGTGTGCGTAGTTTCCGCCGCCGTTTATCATTTTAAGTTTTGAAGCGTGCAGTGCATCGGAATAGGTCATGTCTTGTGTGAGGATATTTTGGTAAAAATCCACCATCAAATCGGATGTCGAGGCATCGGACACCATCCACGATGACACAATGACGTTTCGCGTGCCGGCATACAACAGTGCGCGAGACAGTCCGATAATGCCCTCACTCTTAGAGACTTTGCCCACGCCGGTTTCGCAGGCGGAAAGCACGGTGAGGTCGGCGTTGAGTTGCAAATTGTAAATTTCGCCCGAATACAAAATTCCGTCAGCGGTTTGTTTTTCCGGATAAAGTAAAATTCCGGACAATTCCGGATATTCCGGGTTTACGATGCCGTGTGTGGCGATGTGCAAAATTCTGTAATCGCCTAATTTTTTTGATTTTAGGACACTTTCAAGAGCTTGATTGCGCAAAAGAATTTCGGTTTTACCGGATTTTGCCAAAAAAAGTGCGTTAATTCGATTGACTTCGGTTTCCGAGCCGGGCAATTCGGTAACATCCACACCGTTTACATTTCGGTTCGTGATGTCGGCAAACACAGGTGCCAAACTCAGTAAATCGAACGGCGCATCTTTGCGTCTGTCGGCATTTGCCGCTTTGTAGTAAAGTAATGCCGAGAAATAATAGCTGATTTGTTTTTGTTTGATGAGAAACGGATAGTCTTTAAATTGCATAATATCACCTTGATACGACTCGGTGAACAAGTTTTCAAACGGCAACATACCCAGAATACCGTCTGGAATGATAATGAGTTTTTTGATTTCCGGATTCTGTTTTTCCGGAAAAAGCAGCCTGTAAACTTGGTTGGAACGGTCAGCCATAATCGGAAAATCGCGCGGCACGCCGGAGTGACAAAGCCCAATATATTCGCGCACAAGGTCTTCAAAATCAGACGGTTTGTCGGCAGATGTCAGAGTAACACCGTCTTGCGTGATGGTAAAAATGATCAGTACATCGCGCCCGATGAAATAACTGCGCACGGCGGTTTCTTTGTCGAGCGATTTTTTGATGGATTCCGCATCCACAAACACATCTTTGTATTTGGATTCAAAATATTTTGGAAATTCCGCTTCGATACGTTTATTAAAATCGCGCAATTGGGAGTTTAATTCAAAAAGCTGATTTTCAAGATATTCAATTTCCTTTCGGTCGGAACTTTCTGTCTTTTTTTGTTCTGTGGCAGCAATGTTTATTTTCAATTCACGCTCCATATTCAAAATTTCGTCCGGTATTCCGGCAAATTGTTTGGCTTCCGATGCGGCAACGGCATCGGCGAGTACTGAGGCTTTGTTTTTTTCGGAAAAATAAAATGCCTGTAGTTCAAATTCCTGCTTTCTGCGGTCTTTATCAGCTATATACGAAAGTCCGGCGGAGGCAATAACGGCATCTTCATAAATGGATTTAGATTTGTTGGCAAGTGCAATTTTATCGCTTTGTTTTTCGGCAAATCGGCGGGCAATTGTAATTGCACTGTCACAGCTCAAATAGCAATTGTAAGCGTTTTCGGCATGTACAATTAAAGAATCTCGAACATACATCGCACTGTATGTTTTTGCTTTATTTTCAAGTGTTTGCAAAAGTTTATTAATATCAGAATACGCTGCAACCGGCGGATTTTGTTCAAAATGTAACGTGTCGATATTGAACGTTTTTACGTTTGCGGCGAAGCTTTTTTGATAAAAATTTAGAGCAATTTCGTAGTGTTTCTGCTTGCGATAAAGGTCTGCAATATTGTTGTAGGTTACGATTAAACCCGAATAGCGGTCGCCGTGGTTTTGCTCAAAAATGGCAGACGATTTCAGATAGTTTTCCAGCGCAAGTGAATCCATTCCGCGCGAGGCGTAACTGATGCCGATGTTGTTGTAATACGCCGCAAGTTCGGGGTGATTTTCGCCAAAATAGAGTTTTTTTACGTCAATTGCTTCCTGATAATATGCCAAAGCCGATTCGGGTTTTCCTTGTCGGTCAAGCACATTTGCAATATTGTTACAGGTCATGGCGATGTCCGGATGTTGTGCGCCCAGAACTTTTTTCTGAATTTCATACGCATCTTTAAATGCCACAAGAGCATTCTCATAATCTTCTTTATCCTTGTAAACCAGACCGATATTGTTCAGTTCATCGGCAATTTTTTTGTGCATTTCGCCATAAAGCTTTTGTTCAATGCTTTGAGCTTTGGAAAAATATTCCAGAGCCAAATCGTTTTGTCCGCGACGATAGCAGATATTTCCTTTTCCGCTGAGGTAAATTGCGGTTTCAGGGTGCACTTCGCCGTTGTATTTTCGACTGAGTTCGATTGCTTTATTTATTTGAATATCCGCATTTTCGTAATCGCCCAAACTTTCATACGCTAAACTGAGGTTATTGTGCGTGGTTGCCAAGGTCGGATGGTCGGTGCCAAGATTTTTTTCGCGTATTTGCAAATCTTTTAGGTAATAGCTTTGTGCCGATTTGTAATCGCCCGCAACATTGTAGGTGTTACCTAAACTGCTGTAAACCTGCGCACTGTACAGATTATCAGCACCAAGTAATTCTTCCGACAAGGCAAGCGATTTTTTGTAATACTCCATCGCCTCTTTGTTTTTGCCGGAATAAAACTCAACCGTGCCGTAACCGTAATATATGCGCATGATATTTTGATGTTTCTCGCCGAATTTTGCAAGTGCAACGGGATAAATCTCATCAAACACGGCGCGGGCGTCTTCAAATTTGCTTTGCAAAATCAGAACATCAGCCGCAGAATAGCGACTGAGAACATAATTTCCCGTATATTCGCTGCGTTTGAAGTAGTCAGCAGCTTTGTTAAAACGCACCAAAGCACTGTCTAACTGATACGTTTGTTTGAAATTATTTCCGGCATCAAAGTTCGCAACGCCCGCCGTATAATCGGGGTCGTCTTGTGCCGAAAGCGACAAAAAAGTTGTAAACACACACAGAATCAGAAGGAAATATGTTCTCATAATTTGTAAATTGTATCGAATTTGAACACGTAAAAATAATGAAAATCGTTAAACTCAACCGAAAGATATGCAGATAAATTCAAAATTCATTCCGGTTTTTACGAAAAGCCTCATCTTGTGTATAATTGTGGTGCAGTTTTGGACATGCGCGCCCGAAACCGCACACGGACATAAGCGCAGTGCAACATCAAATCCGTATGAAAATGAATTTGGAGACGATTATACCGCAGCAGTCAAGTTTTTGACAGAACATAAATCTCAAATAGATTCAATTACAAGTCGCTTTTCGGTTGATAAAAAAAAGGCAACGGCAATTGTTTTTCCTGAGCTGATACGTTACGCGCTTATTCAAGATTATCTGGAAACAAGCTGGTTAGAAGTAATTTACGTAGAATCGGGAAGCGCGTATGCCGATTTTTCAATCGGGTATTTTCAGATGAAACCCTCCTTCGCGGAGCAACTTGAGCAGGTTGCCGCATCCGATTCTTTACTTAACTTAAAATACGCCGAAATCAGGTTTGATTCAAAAACCTCCGACACAAAAGCAAGTCGTAAAATCCGCATAGGACGTTTAAAATCAACCGATTACCAACTTATCTATCTTTGTTTGTTTTGCGATATTGTCAATAATAAATTTGGCAACGAATCCGATTCTGTTTCGTTTTGCGCCTCGGCATACAATCTCGGATTCCGCCGAACGCGCGAGGAAATTCACGCACAAAGCGCACGCAAAACATTTCCGTTCGGCAACAAGCCCGGCTCAAATCTGTTTAGCTATGCAGAAATATCCGATTTTTATTCAAAAAATGTTTATCACACCATATTCAATGAATAGTAAACAGTTATCAGTGAGCTACTTTTCACTTTCAACTTTCAACTAAAAAAAGCCGTCAAGCACAACACTGCCCGACGACTTTATTATTGAATATTGACTATCAACCCCTTATTTCTTATTTCCTATTTCATATTTCTTATCTCAAAAAAAAAGCCCCCGCGCACGGAAGGCTGTTTCTTCCCTATGTAGTGTTTGTAAGAAAACGTGTAAATATTTGAACTTATGTAGGTTGTAGTCATTTTTTTAATCGAATGTTTTGTCATTTAGTAGTCATTCAATGGTCAAAAAGTAGTCATTCTTTGTTTTTTAATAGTTTCAATTGAATTTCGATAGAATTTCAAAAAACATTCGGAACGAAACTTCGATATATCGTAAAGAACTTCAAT
>DYSM01000267.1 GCA_020718265.1 Draconibacterium orientale
AATTAAAATACTTACAAAAATTGATTTTGACATTTTTTTTGATTTTGATAAATAGAATGCGCGAATTTAATACTTTTACGTGTTTTATTGTGTCAAATTTTTATGTATTTACGTTTGATGCCGATTTTTATTCTCAAAGATTTATTTTTCAGACTGTTAGCTCTGCCGGAATTTCTGTGTTCGATTCTCGGATTCACTCCGAACAAAGTTTTGAATATCAGAGTTTTAATATTGAAAAAAGAGAACAGTTCGGTTTCAAATTCAAATATAATTGAACATTGGATTAAAACAACTTCAAAAATTTTGGAATCCGAATGTCATATTTTATTGAAAGTTATTGATATTGAATCGTTTGAAACCAACGAACAAGCACTCGAATCATCGTGTAAATTTAAATCAGCCTTCTCCAAAAATGCTAAAATTTATGCAAAATTACTTTCAAATTTTTACAAATCCGAAACAATTTTTGAGCGATTCGGCTACGGCGCACCGTTGAATGTAATTGTTACAAAATCGTTCAAATCTGCCAACGACGGCTGTGCTATTCCTCTGATAACCAATTATGTAGTACTAACATACGATGCAGCAACGACAACTCTTACTCACGAAATTTCGCATATCGCTTGGCTCGGGCATAAAGCCTTGAAATCCAATATTATGAATCGTTTTCAAAATCGCGGAACACACTTTACACGCTTCCAAAAAGCCATGTTGCGCACAAGTCGGTATGTGTCGTGGTTTGGACAATAAATTTGAATAAATTTTACTAAATTTGAGCAAAAATTTTTTATATGAACGCAGAAATTATCAACATCGGAGATGAAATTCTCATCGGACAAATCGTAAATACAAATTCCACTTGGTTGGCTGAGAAATTGGAATCTATCGGTTTGAAAATCAGACAAATAACAGCAATTTCCGATGACAAATCGCATATTGTCGAAGCTTTGGATGCGGCGGCTTCAAAGTCAAACTTAGTTGTCATCACCGGCGGACTCGGACCGACAGAAGATGACATTACCAAACAAACGCTTGCCGAATATTTCGGAACGAAATTAGTTGAAAATCAGGAAGTTTTGAATGACTTGAAACGATTTATCGAAGCTCGAAATCTGACCATGAACAAGCTCAATATCAAGCAAGCCGAGTTGCCGGAATCTTGCACTGTCGTGCGAAACACCATCGGAACCGCAGCCGGAATGTGGTTTGAAAAAGACGAAACTGTTTTCATTTCCATGCCCGGCGTGCCGTTCGAGATGAAAAAAATGTTTGAAGAATCGTTTATGCCGATGCTTCAGTCGCATTTCAAAACGCCTGAAATTGTGCATTTTACGGTTCAAACGTACGGAATTCCGGAATCGAATTTGGCGGAACTCATTGCGGATTGGGAAAAAAATCTGCCAAGATATGTAAAATTGGCTTACTTGCCCTCGCCCGAACGTTTGCGCCTGCGCCTGAGCACGATTTCAACAAACGTTGCTGAAACAGAGCAATTTATGCAGTCGGAATACGAAAAACTTCGTGCAATAATCGGAAATGCAATATACGATGTAGGCGATAAATATTTGCACGAAACGATTGGCGACATTTTGCGCGAAAAAAATGCCACACTTGCAACCGCCGAGAGTTGCACGGGCGGAAATATTTCAAGATTAATTACTTCTGTTTCAGGAAGTTCGGTCTATTTTAAAGGTGCAGTTGTGGCATATTCAAACGAAATAAAAATGCGCGTGTTGGGCGTAAAATCTGAAACTTTGCAAAGTTTCGGAGCCGTAAGCGAGCAAACCGTGAAAGAGATGGCTGTCGGCGTAATGCGCTTATATGAAACGAATTACGCAATTTCTGTCTCCGGAATCGCCGGGACAAACGGTGCCACGGACGGCAAACCTGTCGGTACAACTTGGATAGCCGTTGCCGACAAAAACGGCGTTCGAGCCGAACGCTTTGTATTTGGAACACAGCGTGATACAAATATCCGCCGCGCCTCGTCAAAGGCTTTGGATATGTTGCGCAAATTTATTTTGAATTTTGAATAAAAGAAAAAGGAGGTTGAAAAACCTCCTTTAAAACTTTGATTTACAATTATTTATGCAATATTTGTATAAACACCCATAATATCGTCGTCATCTTCTATCTTATCCAACAATTTTTCAATGTCAATGAGTTGTTCTTCCGTAAATTCTATCGGATTTGTAGGAATGCGTTTCAATCCGGATTTTTTAATTTCGATACCTTTTTCATCAAATGCTTTTGCAAGCGTGCCGTAGTTTGCGTAAACGCCGTGCACGTAAACCGTGCCTTCGTGTTCCTCGATATCTTCCAAACCAGCGTCGATTAATTCAAGTTCAAGTTCCTCAATATCAATCTTATCCGTTTTCTCAAACTCGAAAAACGACTTGCGCGAAAACATAAATTCCAACGAACCTGTGGGCACCATCATGCCGCCCGTTTTGTTGAAATAGGCTTTTACGTTAGCAACTGTTCTTGTCGGATTGTCCGTAGCACTTTCCACAAAAATCAAAACGCCGTGCGGACCTTTGCCTTCGTAATTGATTTCCACAAACGTGGATGCATCCTTGCCGGCAGCGCGTTTTATCGCGGCTTCGATGTTGTCTTTGGGCATGTTTTCGGCTTTCGCATTTTGGATTGCGGTGCGTAATTTGCCGTTCATTTCGGGGTCTGCGCCGCCTTCTTTTGCGGCTACAGTTATGGCTTTGGACAGTTTCGGAAATATTTTGGACATTTTGTCCCAACGTTTTTCTTTGGCTACTCGTCTGGCTTCAAATGCTCGTCCCATGATTTATTTTTATGTTCTATCAATATTTTCCGCAAAAATACAAAGTTCGCACGGAATAACGAAGGTTTTTTTAGAAAAACTTTATTTTTATGCAGGGTTTTGAAATTGCGGGTGAATTTAGTTGGATTTTTTGTAAAATTCGGCTCATTTCTTTCTAAATTCATATCAAAATTGAAATGTCTAAATTCTAAATAAAACGTATATTTGCACAAAAAAATCGTCATGAAAACTCGCGGCATCAAATACCTCGACCCAAAGAACGACCTTACATTCCGAAAAATTTTAGAACGTACCAAAAATTCAGCCTCGGCATTTTCCTAGGAAGAACTTTTGTTTTACGACCAATATTGGGATGCCGTGCGCGTAGAAAAAGCCGCCCTCGAAGACCTTCAATATCAAAAAGATGAGATTGAAATCATAAAAGAAACCGGGTTGTCGGCAGATGTGATTGAAAAATTGTCACGAATTTTCAAAATCTTGCAATAAATTATAACTTTGCGGGCTGAATCAAAAACAGAGGGTTAGTTCTGTTTTTTTATCCCAAAATTTTGCCATGTCGATACCAAAAGTAGCCATACAAGGTGCGCTCGGCGCGTTTCACGAAGAAGCCGCCAATTTATATTTCGCCGGAACTGAAATCGAATTCGTGCCTTGCGATACGTTTCCGGAAGTGATAAAATCCGTTGAAACAGGCGAGTCCGATTTTGCCATGATGGCGATTGAGAACACCGTAGCAGGTTCAATATTACCGAATTACGCACTTTTGCAAGAATCCGAATTGGAAATTGCCGGCGAATATTACATGCGTATCGTGCAAAATTTAATGGCGATGAAAGGCTCGCGAATCGAGGATTTAGTCGAAGTGTATTCGCATCCGATGGCGATTTATCAGAGCCGAAAATTTTTCCGCAATTATCCGAAAATCCGCCTGATTGAGTCTGTCGATACCGCCATAAGTGCGCGCGATGTGCGCGATTCCGGCGAGCCGACGCGCGGTGCCATAGGTTCGGAAGCTGCTGCCTTACGCTATGGTTTACAAATAGTTGCAGCCGGAGTTGAAGATAACAAACAAAATTATACGCGTTTTTTTGCCTTGCGTCGTAAGCATGCGTTGCAACAAATTACGCCGGAAGTAAACAAGGCTTCGTTGTGTTTTTCGTTGCCGCACACTGCCGGAAGTTTGTCTGCCATTTTGTCAATTTTTACATTTTACGGCTTGAATTTGCATAAAATTCAGTCGCATCCGATACTTGGACAGCCGGGACAATATTTGTTTCACGTCGATTTAGTATTTTCGGATTACGGGCGATATCGCCAATGTTTACAGGCAATTCGTCCGCTTACGGAAAGTGTCCAAATTTTCGGCGAATACAAAGAAGGTTATCAGTCGTTTCGTGATATTCACAGTCAGAAAGGATAGTTCCCGAATATTTAGTGTTTGTAAGATAACGTTTAAATATTTGAGTTCGGTATAAAAAGTCATAAAGTTGAAAGTTTGTAAAGTTAAATTACTGA
>DYSM01000268.1 GCA_020718265.1 Draconibacterium orientale
ATTATCAGTAATTTAACTTTACAAACTTTCAACTTTATGACTTTTTATACTGAAATCAACAAATATTCGCTCACTCAACGCGAACGCGAAATTCTGAAATTATACGTCGAAGGTTACACAAACACCGAAGTTGCCGACAAACTGAACATCAGCATCCGAACTGTAGAAACGCACAAAAACAACATTATGCAAAAATTTGAGTTCAAAAGCACAGTCGAACCGGTAAAATTCGCACTCAAAAACAATTAGGTCATTCTTTAAATTTCTTCGGTTTTAGAATAATTCGTGAATTCGTGGTTGAAAAATTTTTGATGCACGACTTAATTTTCGTTTCAATTCTGTTGAAATAGAATTTCGTTATCTCAATTTTAGTTCTGATATTTGATTTTTTATTTTTTGACAGAAAATTCATCTGTTTTTTTGTAGAAACTCCGATTATGAATTACAAAGACTTCACTCCAACCGCACAACGCGCCCTGAAAGCCGGCTCCGATATTGCCAAAGCGCAAAAACATTCTTCAATTGATAACGTCCACATTCTCAAAGGGATATTGTCGTTCGATACAACCGTAACGCCGTATATTTTGCGTCGCGCCGGAACCGATTTATTAGAATTTGAAACCAAAATAGACCAAATTTTGGCGAACCTACCGTTGCGTTTCGAAGAAAAACCTTTGGAAGTGTCGGCACACGTAGAAACGTCTTTGAATTTGGCGAAACAAATCTCAAAAGAAGTCGGCGATGAAGTCATTTCCGTCGAACATATTTTATCGGGAATTTTGCTCACGTCCGACAAAATTGCCGATTGGATGAAGTCCAAAGGCATTGATAAACAAAAACTTGAAACCTTTATCAAAGAATTGCGCAACACTCCGCAAGGGCAAAATTCCGTGAACGAAAGCAAATATCCGAACTTGGATATGTACGGCGTAAACCTCACGGCAAAAGTCAAATCCGGCGCAACCGACCCCGTTATCGGGCGTATTGACGAAATTCGGCGCGTGTTGCAAATCATTTCACGTCGCACGAAAAACAATCCGCTCATTATCGGCGAACCCGGCGTGGGAAAAACCTCTATCGTTGAAGGACTTGCGCAACGTATCGAAAAAGGCGATGCGCCCGAAAATCTCAAAAATTCAATCATTTACGCGCTTGATTTGGGCGCTGTCGTAGCCGGCGCGAGCAAGCAAGGGCAAATGGAAGAGCGTTTGCGTGCAATTATCAAGGAGGTCAAAGATTCTGCCGGCGAAATCATTCTGTTTATTGACGAACTGCACTTGCTTGTGAGCATGGGCGGCGGACAAAGCGGCGCTGCAGATATTTTGAAACCTGCCTTGGCGCGCGGCGAACTCAAAGCTATCGGCGCAACTACTTTGAACGAATACAAAAAATACATCGAAAAAGACAAAGCGCTCGTGCGCCGTTTTCAGAATGTGATGGTTGAAGAACCGACTGTGCCTGAGACAGTTTCGATACTTCGCGGCATTAAAGAAAAATACGAGAATTTCCACAAAGTGCGCATCACCGACGATGCGCTGGTGGCAGCCGCCGAGCTGTCGCACCGCTACATTTCGGAGCGTTTTCTGCCCGACAAAGCCATTGATTTGATTGACGAAACGGCATCCAAACTCAAAATCGAAATCAACACCTTGCCCGACGAAATTGACAAAATCGAACGACAAATCAATCAATTTAAAATTGAAAAAGAAATTTTGAAGCACGAAGACAATCCTGCCGCACTCGATGAATTGTCTTCCAAAATAGAAAAACTGTCGGACGAACGCACCAAGCTCCGTGCCGTGTGGGAAACCGAAAAACGCATTATTTCCGACATCGCACAAACACGCGAACAGCTTGAATCATTGAAACTTGCGCAACAAAAAGCCGAAGACGAAGGCGATTTTGAAACTGCCGCACGTATCAAGCATAAAGATATTTTGGAAAATCAAACCAAGTTGCAAACGCTGATTTCCGACTTAGAAAAAAATCACACCAACGTTATTCTCGCTAAGGAATCCGTTGATAAAGACCTGATTACGGAAATGGTTGCCGATATTACGGGTATTCCGGTTACGAAAATCACGGAAGAAGAATCGAAAAAATTGCTTAATTTGGAAGACGAATTGCGCAAGCGTGTTATCGGACAAGACCCTGCCATATCGGCTATTGCTCAGTCGGTTAGGCGCAGTCGTACCGGATTGCACGATGCCGGAAAACCGATTGGCTCGTTCATATTTTTGGGTACAACGGGCGTGGGCAAGACCGAACTCGCCAAAGCCCTCGCCGAAGTGTTGTTCGACGACGAAAAGAACATGATTCGCATTGATATGTCTGAGTATCAGGAGAAACACGCGGTGTCGCGCCTCATCGGGTCGCCTCCGGGTTACGTGGGGCATGACGACGGCGGACAGCTCACCGAAGCCGTGCGCAACAAGCAATACGCCGTGGTGTTGCTGGACGAAGTGGAAAAAGCGCATCCCGATATTTTTGGAACGTTCCTGCAAGTGCTTGATGACGGGCGACTTACTGACAGCAAAGGGCGCACGGTGGATTTCAAAAACACCATCGTGATTATGACCTCCAACGCCGGCGCGGAAAAAATTACCGAGAATTTCAAAAAAATGACTTCGCAAAACGCGGCGGAACTCATGGAAAAAACCAAAAACGACGTTACCGAAGAACTCAAAAAAGTGATGCGCCCCGAATTTCTCAACCGCATTGACGACATTATCATGTTCGCGCCGCTGTCGTTTGCCGTGATTCGGAAAATTACTGATTTACAACTCAACAGCCTGATAAAGAAGCTGAAACGACAAGAAATCAACCTGTATGTATCGCCGGCGGCAAGTGCGATTTTGTCGCGTTTGGGTTACAATCCGCAATTCGGTGCGCGCCCCGTGAAACGCACCATTCAGCGGCAATTGCTCAATGTATTGTCAGAAAAAATTCTGAAAGGCGAAGTGGACAAGGCAAGAACCATTGCCGTGGACTTTGCCGATAACAAGCTCACATTCACGAACGTAAGCGATACCGAACTCGCAAGCCTGAAAGAAAAATCTGCCGCCCAACCCGAAAAATCCGAACAGGAAATCGTCGTCCCCGCCGAGCAAACCGCCGCCTCTACTACCGACAAACCCGGTTTTTGGAAACGTTTAGGCAATTGGTTTAGGAGGGTGTTTTAAAATTTACTCCGAACAATCAGTACGGTTTTTAAGAGGAAATTGTATATTTGCATAAATAATTTTTGAATTTCATGAGCAAAGTAAACCCAAAAATAGATTTAGTTTTCAAAAAACTGTTCGGAACGGAACAGAATATCAGTCTGTTAAAATCATTAGTAAATTCTATTTTACCTGAAAATGAGCAAGTAACAACTTTGGAACTAAAAAATCCGTATAATCCGTCCGACTATTTGAGCGGAAAAATTACGTATCTTGACATAAAAGCGACCGATGAATACGGAAAATGGTATGATATTGAAATCCAAGTTGCTCCGTTTGATTTTTTCGGATTTCGCTTGCTTTACTATTGGGCAAAAATGTATAGCTCCCAACTAAAAAACCGGCAAACTTACGACGAACTAAGAAAAACAATCGTTATCAGTTTAATAAATTTCGATTATTTTATTGATAATGAGGGCGAAGAACGTTATCTACGAAGAATAGGATTAACAGATTTGGACACCGGCATAATTTACGAACAAACAGACGGATTGGAACTAATTTTCGTAGAATTAAAAAAATTCAAAAAAGAATTGCCCGAAATTCATTCGGCACTCGAACGTTGGATTACTTTTTTAAATAAGGCACACGAATATTCAAAAGACAATTTACCGAAAGAATTAGCAACCGAAGAAATAAGAAAAGCAATGGAAGAACTTGAAATTATGTACTTTAACGAAAACGAACAAGAGCATTTTGAAAGTCAGGAACGAAGGTATTTAGATGAGCTTTCTCTGGCACGCCGGAAAGAGCGAGAAAAAGAACGAGAAATACAGAATATTCAAAATGCTGTAAATGAAGCAATTTTAGAAAATGTAGTTGTAATTGCCAAATCATTAAAATCCAATGGTGCGGACTATGAATTAATTGTAAAATCAACCGGACTAAGTAAAGACCAAATTGACAAACTCTAATACATAAATTTTCGAATATTTCTTTACAAATCTTTTTTCTAAAACAAATAAGAGTCCGGTCTAAAAACCCCCTCTTTTTTTCAAGCTCCTACAAATTCAAAATTTGAAAAATTGTTTGACTTTTTA
>DYSM01000018.1 GCA_020718265.1 Draconibacterium orientale
GACTATTTTTCGACTATTTTATGACTATTTTATGACTATTTATGACTATTTTATGACTATTGTATGACAAAACATTCGATTGAAAAAATGACAATAAAATTCAGAATTTCAAACGTTTACCCGTTTTCTAACTACACCTGCTTATAACGAATCAAACCTCCCTTCAAAGGAGGTTTGATTATTAAAAATACCACAAAAAATAAGATTTTAGCCGCTTTTAATCGGCTTTATCGTGCAGGAACGGATTGTTTTCGCTAAAGGTAACATTGTCGCCTTGGTAGCTGAAACTGTATTTAGACATCTCTTTTGGCGTGTCGTCAAATCCGTTTTCAATATTGAGACCTGAGCGTAAATATGCAGGTGTTTCGTCGTATTTATCAATCTTAGTAAGCGATTCTTCAACATCGAATGCCGATTTGTATTGCGGTGCGCGTTCTGAAACAACAGTAACAGGTGTTTGTTGTTTTAGCCTCTGCGGTTCTTCGCGGCGCGTATTTGCCGGGTCGAAAAACGGGTCGTTATTTTTTACGGGCAACTCGCTTGTAATTAAATAAATTTCGTCCGGTTTGTGTTCCGGGCGAATCGGGTTTTGATGTACCGGAATTTGTTCTCGTTTTATTTCCGGTTGTTGATTAACGTTTTTTTGGCTTGAAGGTGTCGAAACTTTTTCAGCTGTTACGATTTGCTGTGTACCTTCTTTTGAATGTTCAGCATTGTCATTAAATTTAATCCGTTCTCCTGTGGACGAGTTTATATAGAGCTCCGTAATATCGGAAGTTTTGAAACCTGTAGCAATCACAGTTACGGCAATGCTTTCGCCGAGTTCGGGCACGGATGTTCCGCCCCAAATGAGGTCGGCACCTGCGCCGGCTGCGTTTTGAACGTATTCGTTTATGAATCCGATTTCGTCCATGGTTGGTTTTTTCGTTCCCGAGCTGATGTTGATGAGCACTTTGCGTGCACCTTTTATGTCGTTGTTGTCCAACAAGGGCGAGCTGAGGGCTTCGAGCACGGCGAGATGTGCTCGGTCTTCGCCTTGAGCTTTGCCGGAACCCATGAGTGCAATTCCGCCGTCGGTCATGCTGGTTTGGACATCGGCAAAGTCTGTATTGATGTAGCCGTCTTTGGTAATAATTTCGGCAATACCGCGCGCGGCAACCGTAAGTACATCGTCTGCTTTGTTAAAGGCTTCATCGTATTCGAGGTCGCCGTACATTTCGCGGAGTTTTTCATTATTGACAATAATGAGTGCGTCCACGTTTAGTTTCAGTTCACGAATACCTTCGACAGCGGAACTTACACGTTTCGGACCTTCGTATCGGAACGGCAGTGTTACAATTGCAACTGTAAGGATGCCCATTTCTTTGGTTGCTTTGGCAATAACGGGAGCAGCACCTGTGCCTGTGCCTCCGCCCATTCCGGCGGTTATGAACACCATTTGAGTGCGTTCGCCTATTTCGCGTTTGATGTGTTCAATGCTTTCGACGGCAGCATCGCGTCCGCGCTCGGGACGGTTGCCCGCGCCGAGTCCGCGCGTGAGTTCGGCGCCAAGCTGAATGCGAATGGGCACAGGACTTTTTTGCAAAGCCTGAGCATCGGTATTGCAAACAATGAAGTCCACACCTTTAATGCCTTGTTTATACATGTGGTTTACGGCATTGCTTCCGCCGCCGCCCACACCGATAACTTTTATGATGGAGGTCAATTCCGTAGGTAAATCGAACTGTAATAAATCTTCCATTTTGTATGCTATTTTTTGTTTAAACTGTGTGTTTACAGTAGCTTTTTTTCTTGTTATTGAAGAGGAGTGTCGTCATCGTTTACTTGAAAAACTGTAAGATTTTTCTTCAACGTAGAAAGAAAACTCGAAATAGGGTTGCGTTTGCGTATGCGCTCTGCGTCTTCAAGTTCCTCTGCTTTAATGCGTTCCTGTTCGGCTTTCAGTTCGGCAATTATGCGTTCTTGTTCTATGCGTTTGTCTTCTTCAATCTTAATCAGACGAAGACGTTCTCTTTCTCTTTCTTCTTTGGCAGCAAGTTCGTCTATGATTTTTTGTTGCTCAATTTTGTCGCGTTCGGCTTTTAAAGCGGCTTCCATACGTGCGCGTTCTTCTTCCCATTCTTTTTGTTTGGCAGCCTCTTCTTCTTTGCGTTTGCGCTCGGCTAACTCGGCAATTTCCTGTTCTTTTGCCAAACGTTCGCGAGCTTCTTCGGCATTAATGTTTTCGAGAGAGTCGCTGTGCAACGTTATTGTTTCGTATTCTTCAAAGCCGAGGGTTATCAGTCCGACAGATGTAGAATATTGAGGTTTGTTGAGTTCCTCGTTATCACCTATATACTTGCGCATCGGGTAGGCGAGTCGAACGTCCAAGCCCATACGTTGTTTCATCAATATATGCAAATTTTTCAGCATAGCACCTCCGCCTGTGAGCGAAATGCCTGCGCCGAGTTTGTGGCGGAAACCTGAGTTTCGTAAGTGGTGTTCAATTTGGGCGATGCTTTCCACCATTCGTGCTTGTATAATTTGAGATAAATACAAGATAGAAATAGACTTGGAGTCACGTCCGTTGATACCCGGAACAACAGCCGTTGCATCGGGTGCGCCCGGAATAACCAACGCGCTGCCGTGTTGCAATTTCAGTGTTTCAGCTTGTTTTGACAAAATGGAGCAACCCGTTTTGATGTCCGACGTAACGTTACTGCCACCGTAAGGAATTACAGCAGTGTATCGTAATACGTTTTCGTAATAAATGGCAATATCTGTTGTTCCGCCGCCGATATCGACTAAGGCAACGCCTGCTTCCATCTCATCGTCCGTCAGAACTGCAGAGGCTGAAGCCAGCGGTTCGAGGTAAAGTCCGTTTACTTGAATACCTAAGCGTTCGATGCAACGTTCGATATTTTTGGCAGATGTAACTTCACCAATCACAATGTGGAAATTGCCTTTCAATTGTCTGCCATACATGCCGACGGGATTGATAATGCCGGTTTCTTTGTCCACGTTGTAACTTTGCGGAATAACATGTATGATGGTTTCTCCGGGCTGAAGTGCCATTTTATACATGTCGTCGCGCAATTTGTCCACATCGGATTGTTTGATTTCAAAATCTTCCGAAGGAATAATGAGTGAATGGCTGCTTTGTCGGCTGGAAATGTGTTGTCCGGCAATGCCGACAAATGCACTCCGGAATTTGATGCCGGAAGCAGATTCCGCAATTCTAACGGCTTCGTTTATTGCTTTTGAAACTTCATCGATATTGAGAACAACGCCTCGTTTTACGCTGCTTTGGGGTGTTTCCACACTGCCGGTTCCGAGAATACGAACAGTTCCGCTCTCTTTCACACCTGCGAGTGCTACGATTTTGGTTGTGCCAATGTCAATGGCGGTTACATACTTCTTCATGATTCAACAACTTAATTTTTTTGGTATTTTTTTTAGTTTGTATCCAATGGGGTTGTGTAGGGGTTTATGGTACAAACTATCTGATTTTTGAATTTTAAACTTATGTAATTGTATCTGTTCCAATCTTCATTCACCAACACTTCGGTATAAAAGTGCTTGAGATGTCGAATTTTTCGTTCAAATTCTGTACTGTCTCCTAAGTTTACAATATGGTTTCCCACTAAGGGAACCAACTCGTATTCTCGGTTTTGGGTTACATAAATTTGTGCAATTTGAGCTTTCATAAATTCATCATTATCAACAATTTGAACAAGTCTGTAAACATTGTCGAGCGTGTAAGTGCTGTCTTCAAAAATTGTCGAAAATTTTGGACTGTGAATCTCGGAAATTTTTCCGCTGACTACAATTAGTCGCGCTGTTTTTTGTTGAGATACAGGCATCGTTTTGCCCTCAATATCAACGTAAAAACTTTCGTTATTTTGGCGAAATACACGAAAATACGGCAACCGTTGCTTTATTTTTATATCTAATTCGCCGGTCAATCTGGTGTAAACATCCGCTTTTTTCACTTGAGGCATCGCGTTTATTTGAGTCTCGAGTTCGCGCGTGTTTATGTCGTAAATACCTGTATTATTGATATTCGGATATTTTTTATTGACAATGTCCAGAATTTCATTTTTATCAATAAAACTGTTGGAATCGCCTTCTTCAAAAATAATGTTTACGGTTTTGCAATTTATCGTTTCTCTATATGCAAATATCAGTATAACAAGCACTAAAAGTGTTGCCGCTGACGAAATAATCATTATTTTCTTACGTTTTTGCACTGTTTTTTCTATTTTATATTTATTCTATTCATAACCAAAGCTTTAATTGGGTTTACAAAACGGTCGATGTCGCCTGCGCCCATAGTCAGAATGACATCAAACTGTTTGGTTTCCAATGCTTTTATCAAATTTTGCTTGCTGACAATGCTCTTTCCCGGACATGTTACATTTTGGAAAATAATTTCCGATGTTATACCCGGAATTGCTTCCTCGCGGGCTGGGTAGATGTCCAAGAGTATCAGTTCGTCCAATACGGACAAACTTTGAGCGAAGCCGGCTGCAAAATCGCGTGTGCGTGTGTACAGATGAGGCTGAAAAATCCCAAGAATTTTTCCGGAATACAATTTTTTTACCGATCCGATGAACGCATTCAACTCCTCCGGGTGGTGCGCATAATCGTCAATATAAACAAGTTCGGGCGTATTGACCACGTATTCAAATCGACGACGCACACCAAGCCACGATGCCAAACCTTGTCGTATATCGTTATCGGACAAGCCATTGAGCTTTGCCGCTGCTGCTGCTGCAACCGCATTTTCGATGTTCACATAACCCGGAATTTGCAAACACATATCGGAAATTATGCCCGAAGGTGTAAAAATGTCGAAACAACTTGTATGTTTGTCTGCGACAATGTTTTGCGCATAAAAGTCGGCTATTTCCTCGCGGTGATAGCTGAATAGTTGCGCTTTAACATTGGTTTTATCCAAAGGCAAATTCTTTTTCAAAATCAAATGTCCGTCCTTATGTACTTGGCTTGCAAGTTGCGCAAATGTATGATGCAAATCGTTGATATCCTGATAGATGTCTAAATGGTCGGCATCCATGGAGGTTATCACGAGCGTGTGCGGACTCAGGTGCAAAAACGAGCGGTCGAACTCATCGGCTTCCGTTACAACGAAGGCGCTGTTCGGATTCGGGTCGAGAATCAAATTTGAATTGTAATTCTTTGATATTCCGCCCAATATGGCATTCATTCCGGCGTTTGCGGTGTTGAAAATATGCGCTGCCATGGTGGAAACGGATGTTTTTCCGTGTGTGCCCGCAACGGCTATGGTTTTGAAAGCTCTTGAAATTAAGCCTAAAACTTCGGCACGCTTCAGAATTTTATAGTTATTTTGTCGGAAATAATTAAGTTCCGAATGCGTTTTCGGAACGGCAGGTGTGAAAATTACAAGCACGTTTTCCGGCTCTAATTCTTTGATTTGTTGCGGAATAAGCTCAAGATTGTCTTCAAAATGAATCTCAATACCTTCGAGAATAAGCTCGTTGGTGAGCGGGCTGGGCGTTTTGTCATAACCGGCAACGTACAGTCCTTGTGCTTTGAAATATCGTCCCAAAGCACTGACACCGATGCCGCCGGCACCGATGAGATATACGGATTGTATGTTCTTGAAAGTGTTCATGTTACAACTTATTCTGAAATATTTAACTGCTGTTTTATTTTGGCTGTGGATTGGTCTATATCAACGTTGGATTTATCTTGTTTTATGAATTCGGCGTGAATGATGCTCATGGTTTGCACAACTTTTGATATTGTGCTCATACTCAGCTCAATGTCCGTTTGTTTTTGATGCGCGTCCTTTTGAAGTTGCATTTTGTAAAGTGCAATGATGTCGTTATCGTTTTTGAGCGGTGCTTTCACGAGCGGTTTAACTTTTTCGATGTCGAAAGCCGAAGCCGGCACTTTGGCAACTAAGGTTTCGTAGGTGTCATATTTTTTTTGTAAAATAGCTTTTCGTTGAGCTAAATCATTGTCAATCAAATCTAAATACAGTAAGCTGAGTTCGTACATTAAATCTTTTGCTTCAAATTTATGTGCTTTTACCGAAAGTTTCAACTCGCTGAGAATCTTTTTGTTATTATCATCGAAATCAAAACTGTCCAAACGTTGTATCAACAATTCAAAATTCGGACGTATGCCGGATTTTTCAATACCGACTTCAATGTCCGAGAGCATGTCGTAAGAACGGTAAACTTTCTGAACAAAGTGTATGAATTCAAGCATTTTATCTACAGAATTATCTTGATTTACCGCTGCCGAACCTACCGAGTCGTTGGTCAAAATTTGCAGATAGTCCGTGTTGTATTGATAATAGTAGTTCATCGCATGAATGGAATCGTACAATGCTTCCGTAGCTTCAAATACTTCAATGCCGACTTGCGCCGTAGCCGCTTGTCTGTTTTTGATGTATTCTTGCGAGCATCCGCCGATTGCGAAAATTATCACAATTACTGCTAATGTCTTGTATATTAATGTTTTATGTTTCATTTTGACTTATTTTGTTTGTGCTGTATTGATATATTTGACCAATTATTTTTGTTCAATCACCTTAAGTATTTCTCTTGCAATACGTTCGGCTGATTTTTGCTGTGCAAAATTGTAAATATTTTTTGACAAATTGAAAATTTTACTTGAATTTTTTATGAGTTCCAAAGCATTTTCTACTAATTCATTAGATGCAGAGTCATCTCGAACCAAAATTGCCGCTTCTTTGTTCACTAAAGCCATCGCATTTTTGGTTTGGTGATCCTCCGCAACATTAGGCGACGGAACTAAAATTGTAGCTTTTCCGAGCAAACAAAGCTCGGAAATTGTACCTGCGCCGGCGCGCGAAATTACAACATCGGCGGCTTTAAAAGCCATGTCCATGCGGTTGATGAAATCCAAAACTTTTATATTGTCCGATTTTACGGCATCGGCTTTCGCTTTGGAATCGGTGAAATAATATCCGCCCGTTTGCCACAGTATTTGCACATCTTCGGCTACGAATTTGTCTAATTTATTCCCGATTGCATTGTTAATGCTGCCTGCACCGCCGCTTCCGCCGAGGCTGAGGATGATTCTTTTATTCGGATTTAAACCGAAAAATTTTGCGGCTTCTTCGCGCGTAATTGTCGGATTTTCAAGATTTTCTCGTATTGGATTTCCAGTTAAAATAATTTTTTCGGCAGGAAAATATTTTTCTAAACCATCGTAAGCTACGCAAATACGCGATGCGTGTTTTGCTAAAAGTTTGTTCGTAACGCCCGGGTAGGAATTTTGTTCCTGAATTACGGTAGGTACACCTTGTTTGGCGGCTGCTTTCAAAAGCGGTCCGCTGGCGTAACCGCCCACACCGACGGCAATGTCGGGCTTAAACTTTTTTACGATGCGCTTTGCCAAACGCATACTTTTGAAAAGTTTGAAGAAGAAGGTGATATTTTTTAAAGAGAGCTTTCGAGCAAAACCTGTAATCGGTAATAAGTCAATTTCAAAACCGGCTTCCGGCACTTTTTTGGCTTCAATTTTACCTTCCGCACCGACAAAACGGATTTTAACGGAGCTGTCTAACTTCGTAAGTGCCTGTGCAATAGCAATTGCAGGAAACAAGTGTCCGCCTGTTCCGCCGCCGCTGATGATGATATTTTTTTGCTTAATCGACACGTTCCGTATGATTTGAGTTGGTAAAATCGGTATGTTTCGGGGGTTCGTATGAATGAGATGAGTTTTGTTCGTCTTCGTTCAACGTATAATTTGATTTTATGTAAAAATCAGTTTCTTTGGTTGTTACACTAAACTCCGGTTCTGTAACTGTTTCGTGTTTAGTGTGATAACTTTGCATTTCTGTGTTTTCGGATGTTTTTTGTTCCGAAATTTCGTTCGTTTTCGGAGTTGGTTCAGATAGTTTGTCTATTTGAGTATATTCTTGTTCTGTTTGCAATCCGGTTTGTGAAACGGTCGAAGGGTTGGCAGTGGTTTGGTTCTTCTTGCGTTTTTGCACCTCTTCCATGTTAATTTTTGCACTTGCATTAAGCAAAACGCCCATTGCAAATCCGCTTACGAGCATGGATGTACCGCCCATACTGACCAGCGGGAGCGGCTGCCCCGTAACCGGTCCAAGCCCGACTGTAACTGCAATGTGCATAAAGGCTTGCATGGTAATCATAAGCGTAAAACCTAATGCCAGAAATGCCGGAAAAACCGTTTCGGAACGCTGAACAATGAGCACACCTCGATAAAATATTACAAAATATAAAATCAGAACGAAAATACCTACAAAAATGGACATTTCGCCAATAATCAGTGCATAAATATAATCGGACTGCGCCTGAGACAGAACGTAACGTGCTGTGCTTTTGCCCGGTCCTGCGGGATTGAATGCGCCTTCCAGAATATTAATTTGTGCTGCATCGGGTTGTCTCGATTCATTTTCATAGCGTTCGGGATGAAAAAACAGTCCAAATCGTTTTTCCCAAGTGTCCATGCGACCGGGAAGTTCTATTTCCGGGCTAAGTTGCTGCGCTATAAATGAATAGCCGAAAGCAACAATAAATGTGAGTGAAACAAAACGTATGAGCAGTTTGGTTCTTAATTTTGTTATCGCCATCATGGTGATGATAATTGCATAAATCAGCACGGCTGTCGATAAATTGTGGATGAAAATCATAGCGATAACGCCCACGGTTACTCCGTGCACTATGCGTGCATGTTTTTCGTATAACACCGCATTGTTGTAATATTTATCAGCAATTGCAGCTAAATATATAACTAACGCAGCTTTTGCAAGTTCGGAAGTTTGTATTGCTCCGACAAGAGGTAACACTAACCAACGCGTGGCATCATTGGTGGTTTTTCCGTAAATAAGCGTAGCTATAACAAGAAGAATAGACAAGCCTAAAATCGGATACGTCAATTTTTTTATCCATGCTAACGGAATGTTGTAGCCGAGAAACAGCGCAAACCCGCCGAAGATGGTATTCTGAATATGTTTTACGAATGTTCCTGAAATATTGCCGCCGGTTCTGACCGACAATGCTCCGCCGGCACTCGATACGGCAACAAGCGAAATCATGAGAAGCATCAGGATTGCCCCCCATAATATTCTGTCGCCTTGTAAAACTTTTATCTTCTGTGCCATGTTAATTTTATTGTTTTGATTTTACAACTCGCGCACTGCTTTTTTAAACTGTAGCCCGCGGTCTTCGTAATTTTGGAATAAATCGAAACTTTTACATGCCGGTGATAGCAGAACTGTATCGCCTTCTTTTGCAAGTGTATATGCTTTTTCTACGGCTTCGGTCATGCTGTGTGTATCGTAAAGTTCTGTAATGCCGGAAAATGCACTGATTATCGGCGTATTGTCCGCGCCCATGCACACGATAGCTTTCACTTTTTGATGAACCAAATCTTTCAAAATGCCGTAATCGTTACCTTCATCTTTGCCGCCGAGTATCAGAATGACTTGTCCGTCAATGCTTTGCAGTGCGTACCAAGTTGAGTTTACGTTCGTAGCTTTGGAGTCGTTAATGAAACGTACACCGCCGACTTTGATGAATTTTTCCAACCGATGTTCCACGCCTTGAAACGATTGAAAACTTTCGCGCAATTTTTCGTTACGAATTTCATTCAATTTCGCTGCAATTCCGGCTGCCATCGAATTATATTTGTTGTGAATACCGTCAAGTGGTAATTTTTCTTCTTTCATGCTGAATTCTTCGTTTTTTGTTATGATTTTGAGAATGTTATCTTTAATAAATGCACCTTGTTCTGTTTGGTTTTGAACAGAAAACGGATACTGCAGAGCTTTGATATTTCGTTTTGAAATTTCCGACATAATAACCTCATCGTCAGCGCAATAAATAAAACTGTCTGCCGAAGTTTGGTTTTGAAGGATTCTGAATTTTGAGTTTACATAGTTTTCAAATTTATTGTCGTAACGATATAAATGGTCGGGCGTTATGTTCATCAAAATGGCAATTTCAGCTTTGAAATCAAACATATCGTCCAACTGAAAGCTGCTGATTTCCAATACATAAAAGTCAAAATCGTGTTCCGCAACCTGCCATGCGAACGATTGTCCGACATTTCCGCCCAAACCAACCTTGAAACCTGCATCTTTCAAAATATGATAGGTCATCATGGTGGTTGTGGTTTTGCCGTTGCTGCCCGTGATGCAGATTTTTTTTGCCGATGTAAATCGCGCCGCAAATTCTATTTCCGAAATAATCGGTATGTTTTTTTTGCGAATTTGTTGCACCAAAGCCACATGTTCGCCGATTCCCGGACTTTTTATGACCTCATCGGCGTTAAGAATCAGATTTTCTGTATGTTTACCATCTTCAAAAGCGATATTGCGTGCAGTTAATTCGGCTTTATATTTATCTTTTATCGTTCCAAAATCCGACAAAAAGACATCGTAACCCATTTTTTGGGCTAAGATTGCTGCGCCTGTTCCGCTTTCGCCGGCTCCGAGTATGGCAATTCGTCGTGTCATTGGTTTAAATTTAAAATCTTTTTTTGAAACTTTTATGTGTAATCTATGTGTTAATTATCTGATTTTCAGTGTGATAATTGAAAGAATTGCCAAAACGATTCCTACAATCCAGAAGCGCGCCACGATTTTTGGTTCGGGTATGCCTTTCTTTTGATAATGATGATGAAGCGGCGACATTAGAAAAATGCGTCTGCCTTCGCCAAACCGTTTTTTTGTGTATTTGAAATATGAAACTTGCAGCATAACCGACAGATTTTCAACCAAAAACACGCCCGCCAACACAGGTATCAAAAGTTCTTTTCGCACTAAAATTGCAAAAACGCCGATGATGCCGCCGATGGTCAAACTGCCCGTATCGCCCATGAAAACCTGTGCCGGATACGAATTGTACCACAAAAATCCGACAGTCGCGCCCACAAAGGCACTTGCGAAAATAACAAGCTCGCCGACGTGCGGTATGTACATGATATTCAGATAGTCAGCAAAAATTAAGTTGCCGGAAACATACGCGAACAACCCAAGTGTAAAGCCGACAATTCCGGACGTTCCGGCGGCAAGTCCGTCTAAGCCGTCCGTCATGTTTGCGCCGTTGGAAACCGCTGTGGTGATGATAATTACGAGAATTATGAACACAGCCCAAGCCCATGCTTTGTGGTTTTCGCCCATAAAACTGACCAAGGTTGCATAATCGAATTCGTTGTCCTTCACGAACGGGATTGTGGTTTTCAAAGGTTTATCCACGCGACTTGGAAAATCTTCAACCACAGTTTCCGGTGTTTCGCAAAGTACAGCAGATTTCGGGTTTTCGCGAATTTGAATGTCGTCGCTCAAATAAAACACCAAACCGATGGTTAAACCAAGCAAAACTTGTCCGACAATTTTGAATTTACCGGGCAAACCGGCTTTATTTTTCTTAAATGTTTTGATGTAATCGTCTATAAATCCGATAATTCCGAGCCAAATTGTGGTTCCGAGCATGATGAGCACATACGTGTTCGTGAGGTTCGCGAAGAGCAAAACCGGAATCACGATGGATGCAATTATGATTAAACCGCCCATGGTTGGTGTGCCTTTTTTCTGATATTGACCTTCCAAACCCAAATCGCGCACAAGTTCGCCTATCTGTTTGCGTTGCAGATATTTAATCACACGTTTTCCCCAAAACAAAGCAATAAAAAGCGAAAATACTGCGCCCAAAGCCGCTCGGAATGAGAGGTATTGGAACAGCCTTGCTCCGGGTAAATCAAATTGATCCAAATATGTAAATAAATGATATAACATCTTGAATTTAAGTTTATTACATGTATTTTTCCGCTATTTCTTTATCATCGAAATGTGAGCGTGTACCGTTTATTTCCTGATAATCTTCGTGTCCTTTTCCTGCAATCAGCACAATATCACCGCGTTGCGCGAGCATGAGCGCGGTTTTAATGGCATCTTCTCTGTTTGTAATCTTGAGTGTATTTTGCCTCTGAATTTCGGAAAGTCCGGATTCCATGTCATGTAAAATCGTTTCCGGATTTTCAGTTCGCGGGTTGTCGGAGGTCAAAATCAGGCGGTTACTCCATTCTGCCGCTGTGCGTGCCATCACGGGACGTTTGGTTTTATCACGGTCGCCGCCGGCACCTGCAACGGTGATGATGTTTTGCTCAGGTTCACGGATTTTATCAATCGTTGAGAGCACGTTTTTCAACGCATCGGGTGTGTGCGCATAATCGACAATCGCAGTTTTTCCGTTTTTATTCAAAATATCAAAACGACCTTTTACCGGCTGTAAACTGCTGATTATTTGTAAGATATATTCTGAATCTAAACCCAAAAGCTCGGCTGCGGCATACACGGCAACGATATTGTAGGCATTGAAATCGCCGGTCAGAATCGTCCAAACTTCTTTGTGATTTAGTTCGGACAACATGCCGTCGAAGTGTGTTTCGAGCACTTTTATTTTGAAATCGGCAAAATTTTTCAAGCCGTACGTGTGTTGCGAAGCTGCGGTATTTTGAAGCATCACTCGTCCGTTTTTATCGTCGATATTCGTGAGCGCGAACGCATTTTTCGGCAATTTATCGAAGAATAACTTCTTGGCTTTCAGATATTCGGCAAACGTTTGGTGATAATCCAGATGGTCGTGTGTGAGATTTGTGAAAATACCGCCGACAAATTTCAAACCTTCAACACGGTTTTGAACAACAGCGTGCGAACTCACTTCAGCGAAGCAATATTCGCAACCTTCGTTTATCATTTCGGAAAGTAACCGATTGAATGTCAGAACATCGGGCGTTGTATGTTTCGTTTCATAAGCTTTTGTATTTATGAAATTTTTAACCGTTGAAATTAATCCGGCTTTGTGTCCTGCGGCAAGAAACAACTTATGCAATAACGTGGCGATGGTGGTTTTGCCGTTCGTTCCTGTAACGCCGACGAGTTTCAGCTTTTCGGACGGATGCTCGTAAAATTCTGCAGCAGCATGAGCAAGCGCAACAGCGGTATCGGCTACTCGGATGTAAGTGATGTGCTTGTACGTTTGATTTTGAGTAACATCCTGATATACAATAGCTGATGCGCCTTGCTCAATCGCTTTTTCAATGAATTTGTGTCCGTCTGTTTGTGTGCCTTTTAGTGCAAAAAATAGAGTTCCTGCCACGACTTCTCGTGAGTCAAATGCCAATTTTTCAACAACACAATCGGTTGCCCCGATAACTTCGAGGGTTGAAATATGCGCAAATATGTCAGAAATTATTTTTTGCATTCTATTGAAAATTACATTGTTAAATGTATTGTTGTACCTTTTTTTGTTTTCACTCCTGCTTCGGGCATTTGTTTTTTTATGCTGCCGCGTCCGCTGAGTGTTACGTCGTATCCTATGCTTTCCAACAAAAAAACTGCATCTTTCGCGCTCATATCCAGCACGTTCGGAACGATACTTGTTTGTATCACAAGATTCGACATGCTCACGTTTCGCCTCGTGCTGGTGGTTTTTATCCAATCTGATGCGATTTTATTTGCCGAAACGCTGACGCCTAAAATTTTCAAAACACGAGCGATGTCGCTTCGATATCCGTTTTTGGATTCAGGTGCTGTCGCACTTCCGCGTGTTGGCTTAAAGGCGTATAATTCAGCGTCTTGATAAAATATTTTGTCCGCAATTTTCTTAAAAACAGGCGCGGCAACTTCTGCTCCGTAATAATCGGCAACTTCCGGGTTGATGTCCGAAATAACGACGATGCAGGAATATTTTGGTCTGTCTGCCGGAAAATATCCCACAAAAGAGGCTTCGTAACGTTTGTTTTTGTAACCGATTAGGTCGTCGTAAAAGCGGACGGTTCCCGTTTTGCCTGCAATTTTGTAATCGGTACTTTTGATACTTTGTGCGGTTCCGCGCTCAACGACTCCGAGCAACATATCTTGAATTATTTTTACATTTTTATCTTCACAAATACGTGTGGTGTGTTTTTTCCAATTCCAAGTATTGATAGTTTTTCCGTTTTGCACTTGTTCTTTTACAATGTGTGGTGTTACGCGTTTTCCGCCGTTTGCAATGGCATTATAGAAGGTCAAAATTTGTATCGGAGTGGTTTCCATTTGGTAGCCGAAGCCCATGCGCAAAAACAAGGATTTGTTCCACGCCGCACTGCCCGGACGCGTGATTAACGGTTCGTCTTCGCCCGATAAATCTATGCCGCTTACACCTCCAAAGCCATAAGCATTAAGGCGTTCGATGAGTTTTTCCGGTTTTTTCATGTACTTCATCATAATTTCGGACATACCGATATTGGATGATTTTTCTAAAATCTGTTTTGAAGTTAAATATCCGTACGCCGAGTTGTCTCGAATGGTATCCTGTTTTCCGTTGTAATATTTGAAACCTCGTCCGCCAAGGTAGAACGTGTCTGTCGGTTCGATGTAGCGGTCTTCCAAAGCAGCCATCATAATTGCAGTTTTGAATGTTGAACCCGGAGTGTTTCGTTTTCCTACGGCGTAATTATCTTGTCGTTCGTTATAGCGTTTCAGGGTGTCTCCTTTTGCGTAACCCAAATTGACCATCGCTTTAATTAATCCGGTTTCAACTTCCATAACCACAACGGTTCCGTACTTTGCATCGGTTCGTTTGAGTTGTTTGAGCAGTTCTGTGTGTGCAAATTGTTGTAAATCAACATTTAAAGCAGTAATTAAATCAGCCGAAGGAATTTCCTCGTGAATCGTACCGTTTTGTTCGTTCAAAAATCCGATATCCGCTACTTCTAGTCCGTAGCTTTTTCCGGCAACACCACTAAGTTCGTTATTATAGAAAAATTCCAAACCGTATTTTGGAACAACGGATTTTCCCGTCATACCGTCAAAATGCACACTGCCCAACACTCTATTCATAAGTGTATCAACGGTGTGGATATTAACGTTTCTTGTAAGCACAATAAGTCCGCCTTTGAATTGCGTCAAACGAAAGATTGGTAACTTTTTTAAAAGCTCTTTATTTTCGTAACTTAATGACTGTGCGATTCTTACGTTTTTGCGTTTGTTTTTACGCATTGTAACGAAAAGGTCTTTGTATTCTTGTGCGGTTTTATCTTTCAAAAATCCGCTAAGTCCCATTGCGAGAGAGTCTATCCCTGTGTTGAAAATCTTTTCCGAAGCAGTTGTGGGGTCAAATTCCAAATCGTATTTTGAAATGTAGGCGACCAACAAATTTCTGTTTTCGTCAAAAATGCTGCCTCGCAGCGGTGTACTTTCTTTTACGGATGCGGCAATTTCTTTTTTTCGTTCTTTTAAATACTCCGCACGTCCGGTAAAAATGTACGTTATACGCCCAAAAATTGCACCTGCAAACAAAATCATCACAACTAATGTGATGTTTGTGCTGGCAATGATGCTCTTTTTTTTGCTATTTCCGTGTGGGGTACTCATGTATTATTTGTTTAATTTTTCTTGATTTTCCGATATTACAATAACTCTGTGTGGTGTTTGGGGCAAATGCAATCCTAAATTATTTTGAGTTGAAACCTTTTCAAGTTCGCGTTCTAATGAACTTTTGAACAGTGCCGATTTGTGCATCACGTAATCCGACCGCTTATTTTGCAATTCTGTTTCTAATTTTTTTATTTCACGTTGTTTTTGCTCTACCTTTGTGGTAATCAGCACGTAAACAATGGTCAATATCAGCAAAAATGCTAAATATTTTATGTTTTCTTTATTCAGGAAACGGCTTAACCAATCGCCCGAAAGTAAGCGTTGCAAATATGTTTTGTCCGTAATCATATACGTGTTGCAGTTCTAAGTTTAGCACTTCGGGCGCGGTTATTTTGTTCAAGTTCGGCTTCATTCGGCGTCGCAGCTTTGTTACTGTCTGCCTCAAACGGTTTTTGAACATTTCCGTAAATATCTTGTTTCAAATCGCCTTCAAGATTTCCTGTTTTAATATAATTTTTCACTAATCTGTCTTCCAACGAATGGTATGTGAGAAACACAATTTTTCCGCCCGGTTTTACAATTTCTGCGCACGATTTCAATAAATCTTCCAAAACCTGCATTTCTTTATTTACCGTAATGCGCAGAGCCTGATACGCTTGCGCAAAGTATTTGAACTCTTTGTGGCGCGGTGCGAACGGTTCGAGCAGCGCATTAAATTGCTTGGTGGTACGAATCGGATTCGTTTTTCGTGTGCTTCCGATTGCGCGAACCACGCGCGATGCGTTTTGCAGCTCGCCGTAAGTTTTGAAAATATGAATCAGCTCTTCTTCTTCGGCTTCGTTCAAAATTCGCGCTGCCGTTACGTCCGATTTTTCGTTCATGCGCATATCCAACGGAGCGTCTTCCCTGAACGAAAATCCGCGATTCGGCACATCAAATTGGTGCGACGACACGCCTAAATCCGCAAGCAAACCGTCCGCAGGCAACACTTCCGCCAAGCGCAAAAAGTTTTTGATGTAAGCAAAATTCGAACGAACAAACTGAAAATTTGGGTTCAATTTGAACTCCGCCGCATTCAATTCCGCATCGCCGTCTTGGTCAAAAGCAAGCAGTTTTCCGCCGTTCAATCGGCTCAAAATTTCTCGCGAATGTCCGCCGCCGCCGAAGGTCGCGTCCACATACACACCTGCCGGGTCGGTGATGAGTGCGTTCACCGAATCGTGCAAAAGAACTGGTATGTGGTATGCGGTATTCATCTTTATAATTGCAAATTTCTATTTGATTGATAACTGTTTACTGAAAATTGGTAACTGATTAGAATCCGACAAGTTCGCCGCCCATGATTTTTTGTGCCAAATCAGCAAAATCATCCGAGCTTTGTTCTTTGGCTTCGTAAACCGCTTTCGCCCAAATTTCGATCTTCTTGTCTTGTCCTGAAAAATACACATCTTTGTCTATCTCCGCATATTCCGACAAGCGTTCCGGCAAAAGCAAACGGTTGCTCGAGTCTAACGTAATTTCAACCGTTCCGCGAAAAAACTCGCGCAAAAATTGGTTGTGATCCTTGTTGTAAGGGTTCAGTTTTGCACGAAGAATTTGTGTTTGGCGTTCCCATTCTTCTTTCGTATAAAGAATGATGCATTTCTCATAAATATCCCGTTTTGCTACAAAAGTTTCGGCATCGGCACTCCCTTCCATCTGCTTTTTTAGGGCAGACGGCAGAGAAACCCGTCCTTTCGGGTCAATTTTGCCTGTATAATCGCCAATAAAACTTGCCATGTGACTTCGGGGTATTATTTCACGTTACAAAGATATGACTTTTTTGACACTTTGATACAAATTTCCCCACTTTACCCCACGTTTTTTAAAACTTTTTTTTAAGTTATTAGAAAACATCATTTTACATGTTGAAATATTTTCGAACTAATTTTTGCTGTTTGGCGTGCCAAAATTTATAGAAAATTGTAGGATATGCTTTACTTAACTTATCAAAAGTCATATCAGAAACTTAAAATGATTATATGTAAATTATTGAAAATCTGTATGAAAATCTGTATGAAAATCAAAAATATTTAGGCTCAAATCTTATCTAAAAAAAAAATTAAATTCTTGTAAAAAAAATGTTAGGCTCAAAAAGAATTTCTCTACATTTGTCGAATAAATGAAAATTGAAAGCGTTTACAGTTTTATTTTTCTGAATACTGATGTCTAAAATCTAATATCTGTTTAAAATATGACAATCATTGAAAAAATTATTGCCGCACACTCCAAATACGAACGCGTTAATGCGGGCGAAATCGTTGATGTTGAACTTGATGTGCGCGCGGCTCGCGATTTTGGCGGTCCGAATGTAGTTAAGCATTTGATGGACAATAACTTGGATGTTGCCGATGTGTCAAAAACATTTTTCACATTTGACACAAACCCAACCGGCTCTGACCAGAAATATGCTGTAAATCAGCATGTTTGTCGCACTTATGCACGCGACCGAGGTATTCGCGTTTTTGATATTGACCACGGAATCGGCACGCACACGCTCATGGAAGAAGGTTTGGCATATCCCGGCAGCACGGCAGTTACAACGGATTCGCACGCCAATATTCTCGGTGCGATAGGCGCGTTCGGACAAGGCATGGGCGACCAAGATATTGCCGTGGCATTCAATAAAGGCAAAGTTTGGTTCAAAGTGCCTGAATCTGTGAAAATTACGTTACACGGAAAACGTCCCGGATTTCTTTCAGCAAAAGATATTGTGTTGAATTTATTGAACAAATTCGGCGCAAACAGTTTGCTCGGTTACTCGGCAGAACTTTACGGCGATGCCATCGATGAACTTACTGTGGATGAGCGCATTACAATTGCATCCATGGGCACGGAAATGGGCGCAATTACACTCATGTTTCCGCCTAACAAAGCCGTGCTCGACTATTGCTCCGAGCGCGCCGGACGTAGGATTGACGGCGTTTATGCCAATGCAGATGCTGTTTATGCACAAGAATTTAATTTAGATATTTCCACTTTTAAAACTATGGTGTCCATGCCGGGCAAACCGCATGATACTGTGGATATTGCGCAACAAAAAAAGCAAAAAATCGATTCGGCGTTCATCGGTTCCTGCACTAACGGACGCATTGAAGATATGCGTGAAGTTGCTAAAATACTGAAAGGCAGACGTGTTGCGCCCGGAGTTGTGCTCAAAATTGTGCCTTCGACAGACGCAATCTGGCAACAATGTTTGGACGAAGGTTTGATAAAAATATTCAAACAAGCGGGCGCAATGCTCTCAAATGCAGGCTGCGCCGGCTGTGCCGCAGGACAAGTCGGTCAGAACGGACCGGGCGAAATTACCATAAGTACGGGAAATCGTAATTTTCCGGGCAAACAAGGCAAGGGTAGTGTATATTTGGCTTCACCGGCAACGGTAGCAGCCTCTGCCATTGCAGGTTACATCACAACTCCGGACGAAATTCCGAACGAACCGGCAGTTTTCAAGCCGTCTGAAAATTTACTCAAAAAAATGGGAGAAGCAAAGCAAAATTCGCATCATGCCGAAGCCAAATCCGTTGAAGTTCAAGGACGTGTGTGGGTGATTCGTGAAGATAATATCGACACCGACATGATTTTCCACAACCGTTACTTGGCAATCACGAACATCAAAGAAATGGGGCAATACACGTTTGATAATCTTGCCGGGTACGAAGATTTTGCCAAAAAAGCCAAAGCCGGCGATATTGTGATGGTGGGCAAAAATTTCGGAAGCGGAAGTTCGCGCCAACAAGCCGTGGATTGCTTTATTTCTCTTGGTATTCAAGCGGTTATGGCAGAATCGTACGGCGCAATTTACGAACGCAACGCCATTAATGCTGCGTTCCCGATTGTTACTTACAAATCGTTGGAAAGTATTGATATTCAAGACGGAGATACAATTAATGTCAATTTTGAAACAGGAGTCGTTACCAATTTAAAAAACGGAAAAATCGCTCAAGCCAAACCGTTTTCCGATGTTCAATTAGAAATTTATACGAACGGAGGTTTGTTTTAAATAAACAGTTTTTGTAAGAAAACGTGTAAGTAATTGATTTTATGTAAATTATAGCCATTTTTTGTCGAATGTTTTGTCATTCAGTTGAAACTAAAAAAAACAATGAATGACTACTTTTTGACCATTGAATGACAACTAAATGACAAAATATTCGATTGAAAAAATGACAATAACGAACATTATATCAAATATTTACATGTTTTTTTACAATCACTGTCTTACAATCCGCCCGAATGTGCCGCGTGCAAGTTTGT
>DYSM01000019.1 GCA_020718265.1 Draconibacterium orientale
AATTTAACTTTACAAACTTTCAACTTTATGACTTTTTATACTGAACTCATTTATGTAAATGTTATGAATTTGCGGTTGAATTTGCGGTTCTTATTGAGTAATCCGAAATATTTAAAATTTGTGGGTTTCGTACGTTGTTCGTTTGTTTCACTTTTGCGGGTTGGGTTCCGCTGATTTTTTTTTGTTTAGACTTTGGTTGAACGGAGATACTGTTTTCAATTTCGAACATGTTTATTAAGTTTCGAGCATATTTTGCTTTTTTGCGTAGCCAATATTCTGATTTGTTGTTGAGTAAAATCAAGAATAATGATGCAATTGCAAATCGAAATCCGAAAATCATCGTTGAGATATTTTGATTAAGTTCTGTTCTCATTCTTGTATTTATTTTACAATTCTATTCTAAATTTATCAGCATCGTGCAGTGCCGGAAATTTTTGTCGAAATTCATACATCTCTCTGTAATTCAGTTTAATCTGCTCCCATTTTTGAACATTTGATTGAATTGAGCTGATTTGTTCTCCCAGATAATTCAGCACAAGCGAATCGCCCGAATGTTCTATTCCGTTTCCGTCGGCACCGATTCGATTCACGCCTGCCACGTAGGCTTGGTTTTCAATGGCGCGCGCCGTGAGCAAGGTTTTCCAAGCAAAGCTGCGGCGTGCGGGCCAGTTGGCAATATAAATCAGCACATCGTAGTCGGACCTGTTTCGGCTCCAGACAGGAAATCGGAGGTCGTAACAAATTAGCGGACGAATTTTCCAACCTTTTACGTCAATCGTAATGGTTTCGGTTCCGGCGGTGTATCGCAGGTGTTCGCCTGCAAAACTGAACAGATGTCGTTTGTTGTAAGATGCAAATTCGCCGGAAGGTTGCACAGCAAACAGTCGATTGTAAAATTTTTTTTCGTCCTCTGCAATCAGGCTGCCGATAATAATTGCATTTTTTTGCCGAGCTTGGTTTTGCATCCAAGTTTGGATTTTTCCGCCGGCTTGTTCGGCGAATTTTTCGGGCTGCATGGAAAATCCGATTGCAAACATTTCGGGCAGTACAATCAAGTCGGTTTCTGTTTGAATTTCCTGCAATGTTTTGCTCAGGTTTTTGAGGTTTGTATCAATATCTTCCCAAACAATATCGGTCTGCAATATTGTGATATTCAGGTGTTCGGCGTTCATTTTTGGTTTTGTTTATTCAAGATGCAGACGCATTGTTTTAATTAACTCATTGATTTGGAATGGTTTACTTACATAATCGTCCATTCCGGCAGAGAGGCATTTTTCTTTGTCGCCGGCAAATGCGTTGGCAGTTACGGCAATAATCGGAATATGCGAGTTGGTTCCTTCTTCAGTTTCGCGTATTTTTTCGGTAGCTTTTATGCCGTCCATCACGGGCATACGAATATCCATGAGAATGATGTCGTATTTGCTGGTTGTGAAGCGGTCCACGGCTTCTTTTCCGTTTTCGGCTAAGTCAATTTCTTTCACGTGTTTTTTCAAACTCAGCAGCATTATTTTTTGGTTTACTTTATCATCTTCTACCAAAAGAACTTTAGCCTTACTTAATCTGACGGAGGTTTCTTCGGTTTGCGATATCGGGTAATGTTTGCCGGCTTGTTCGTTTAGGGCGTTGGGTTCGTGTTCGGGCTTGGTTTCTATGTCTTTGTAAGTGAGTGCACAGGTGAACACGACCATGTTTCCTTTTGTTTCGTAATGAAAACTGCCGTTTAGCGATTTTACAATGTCGCGTATGGCAAGCAGTTCAATAAATTCGTTTTCCGCTTTTGCCTGAAATTTTGTGGCATATTCGGGCAGAATTTTTCCGGCAAGGCTGTATATAACGGTCGGCGGCGATTGAAATTTTTGAACTAAGAAGAAATCAATGGTCAAATAATCGTCTTCTTTATATTTGAAAATTAAGTCTATAATACTGATAAATAGTTGTTTAGTCGATAACAAATCGCCAAAAACGCGAGGTTTCAAATTTTCGGGAAATGTTACGTTGAAACGTAAATCTTTGTAGTTTTCGTTTCTGTAAAGTTGAACGATAGTCTTGACTGCCGTTCTGATATCGAATGTTACTTTTTTAGGTTTTATTTGGCTGATTTTTGAAATCGAAACTTCGGGTATGGAGTTTACAATCGTAATCATGTTATTCACAGGTGTTTTCAGCTCTTCAACGGTTCTCACGGCATCGGGGTCTTCCTCGTTGAGGTTCAGAATGCCGACCATATTACTCAGCGGTGTTCGTATCTGAAATGACAATCGAGAAATGAAACTGTCTTTTTCTTTCAAACGGCGTTCGCTTTCCATGAATTCTTTTTCGCGTTTTGAGTTTGCCGTATCACGTGAATATTGCACAAAAGCCATAAAAAATGTCAGAAATACATAAACAACAAGAAATCGAATTTCTACATCTGTGGTGTAGTTTGCTAAATATTTGTTGCTTTCCGGAATAGGCAAAACAAAGAAAACCGCGATAATTGCGATGACGATTAGTGAGGCTTTTAATCCGATGCTTCTGCCGAAAAATGTACCGGACATTACGGGCATCGCTATCAGCCAAATGTAGCCGGAGTTGTCATCGCCGCCCGTAACAGTCAAATAAACAAGGAGTAAGCTCATTAAGGCGAGCGTTACGTTGGATGTTATTTTGTAGTTTCGGAACTTGCGGCTGTGCAGGATAATTAAAAACATTACTATGGACATCGTAAACAAAATTCCGCATAACATATAGTCGCCTTTCGCGATGTGTACAATGCCGAATGCGAACGAAAGTATGCCTACAATTAACGAAAAAATGTTGAGCAATATAATCTTTTGGACGATTTCGTTGTCGTAATCGTCCGAGTTCTTGAATTCAAGTTTTTTATATATATTCTCAATTAACCTCATGATTGCCGTATGTTATATCCTATTGTTTTTCCGAGTAAAATTATAAAAAATCAAGCAACATTAGCTTTTTTTTTGACGAATTTCAAACATTTTTTATGTTTGAACTCAATTTAATCTAACTTTCGGCGTTAATTACCAAGCGATGTACAGTGCAGTTTTAATGTTTTTATGTGCAATTTTAAGTTTCAACCTGTCGGCTCAATCAAATGACAAGGACAGCGTAATACGCTATGATGTTGATTTTAAGTTTGAAAACGGATTTTATCCGACATTCGAGCAAGTAAAACAGAATGCACCCGTTTCGCCGGCGCGATTAGTTTCTAAACATTCGCCGGAAGAGTTCAACTTTTACGAAAATGTATTTTCAGAAGATAAAATAGCTTTTTTCGACAATCTCGGAACCGTGGTTGAATTGGAAAAATCAAGTATTTGGGGTTATGCAGACAAAGGAGTTCTTTACATCAATTATGACGATGATTTTAACCGGATTCCGATTTTCGGACAAATCAGCCACTTTTTGGCAACCGTAACCGTAGAATACGCCGTAACGCCGTACGACCCGATGTTGTCCTCACAATTTCAACAGCCCGGAACTACAAACACCGCAACAAAAGAAGAGTTGCGCCAATTTTTGTTGGACTACAAAAGCGGCAAAGTTTATCCGTTCACGCACAAAAATGTGCAGGCTTTGCTTATTGATGACAACGAACTTTATCAAGAATTTACCAATTTGAGTACTCGTAAACAAAAAAAAGAAATGTTTCTGTTCGTTCGACGTTATAATGAAAAACACCCCGTATATTTTCCAAAATCAAATAATAAATAATTTATATCAAAATGAAAAAATCAATAATTGTAATACTTCTGAGTTTTGCAGCCGTAATTTCCGTAGCACAACAAGCCTTGCCGACGGTGCAGGATTTGAAAAATTTCGACCGCTCAAAAACGTATTTCTTGCTGGATAACAACATCTTCGGCACATACAACAACGAAATTAAAATTGCCGCCGATGCGTATTGGACAGTTACCAAACACGAATATATCAACAAAGACGGTTTTGAAGAAAAGAAAACCGAGCCGCTTGCGTCCATTCTTTTTTTGAGCGAAACGTGGTTCGAAGGACAAAAAGATGCCGGCAAGTTCAACACGCTGAGCCTGAACTTAGGACATGAATCGGGCAAATTGGACAAAATGCCGACCGTTGCCGATTTTCCGCTCTCGTATTCCAATTACGATACCGAGCATTATTCATATAAATTTGGAATCGCGCTCAAATTTATGCAAAATCACATCGCTTGGATGAAAACAAACCCTGCGGTAAAAGCCGGCAAAGAGTTGCTCGAAATTTATAAAACAACACGCGTAAAAACCAAAGACAAAACACTTTACGTACTCAAAAACGAATTGGACGGAAAAGTAAACGACCTTGCCGACATCAAAAAAGTATATTCAGGGAAAGTTAAGTTTGCTACAAAAGAAGAAATTGCGGAAGTGATTGAGAATGAAGATGAAAACGCCCTAATTTTGCACCTTATCGCACCCGACCAAGATGTAAACGGCTTCATTTGCATCAAAATGATTCTCGGCGCGGCAGACGCAAAATTGTATTATTTCGATTATCACACAACAGTAAATGTGCTGAAACCGGGAAAGTTTTTAAAGTCAGATTTTCAGGCACTTAATAAGATTTAGTTTATTTGAATTCTAAGAGAAATTGACTTATTGATAAATGAATAATCCCTTTGTATGTATTTCTGTGAGATTCTGCGTCTTGCGAAATAACATACTTGGGGTAGTTGTCTTGTATTTCGAGTAAATTGCCAAATTCTCTATCTATTGTTTTTTGTTCATTCAGTAGGTAAGTTACTTGAATATAGACTGTTTCATTGTTTTTTTCAGCTATGAAATCAATTTCTTTTTCAGCACTTTTTCCTGTGAAAACTTTCCAACCGTACATAAGCAAGTGATTTAAAACCGTGTTTTCCAGAATCTTATGCTTATCGCCAGGCACATCGCCACTTAATAAATTTCGTAGCCCCAAATCTTGAAAATATATCTTTTCTCCAATTTCAAATATCTTTTTACCTTGAATATCTTTTCGTTTTACACGATTCAAAAAAAACGCATCTTGCAGAAAATCAATATAATTGTTTACGATTGACGAAGACTTTTGAAGTTGTTGCGATTTTAAATATTCACTGATTTTTTTTGCTGAAAAAAGGCTGCCCGTGTTGTCTGCCAGAAATGCAATGAGATTTTCCAGAAATCCCGTATCTCTTATACTATGACGAGAAACAATATCTCGAAAAAGAATTGTATTGTATATGTTTGTCAGATACTCCCAAATGATTTGTTCGTCATCGGGTAAGTTGATAATGTAAGGTAATCCGCCGAAGGTCAGGTATTTATCTAAATTTTTTGTCGAATGCCCCGTCTTTCTGAAATCAAGAAATTCCGAGTATGATAATCCGTGAATTTTGACAACTAATTGTCGTCCACTCAGCATTGTTGCTATATCTCCTGAAAGCATTGATGCGTTACTGCCCGTGCAGTAAATATCCCAAATTCCTTCATTTAACAAACTGCGTATGGCACGCTCAAAATGCTCAATCTCCTGAAGTTCATCTATAAATAAATAATTAAATTCCTGTAATTCAATAGTTTGAAGATATTTTAACAAGTCTGAATCATTTTTTATCGGTTTAAATTTGTGCAATTCTTTATCTATAAAAATGCAATTTGCGTTTGGATTTTCTTCCAAAATATGCAGTTTGATTAATTTCAAAATAGAACTTTTTCCAACGCGTCTTTGTCCGACAAGAACTTTCACGAGTTGCAAGCCAATATAAGGTTTGATTTTGTCAATATAAAGTGGACGTTCGATTAATTTCATAAAATATAATTTAAATTAATTGCAAAAGTAACAAATTAATTAAACATACTTAATATTAATTTAATTTTTTGTAATTTATTGAGATATACTTTAATAAATTACAAAAACTGTAATATCTTTAAAGTATAGTTGGAACTTTTTTCGCTAAAATCCGGCTCGTAGGTAGCGCGCTTCCATGCTTGCGTTGCCGGCGGTGCCGCCGCTGTGGATATAAAGAATCGGGTAGGGCACCTGTTTCAGGTTTTCGCACAGCAGAAGCCATGTTTTTGGGTCGAACAAAAGTTCAAATTCGATTCCGGTTTCTGCGAAAAGTTTCTGCCAAATGAGGTAAAATTCAGGATATAAATTTCCGAACTGATATTTTTTTTTAGTCGAATCCCAAACGGTCGGATGTAAATTTGCTTCGGGCACAAGGTCTGAGAATTGTTTGGTCAAATACTCAGCATCGCCGACGTTGGGGACAGTGAAAACATTGAATTTCAGATGTTTTTGCAAATAAACTGCCGTTGCACCCGTGCCCGAAGGTAACACGACTGCAAGTTCCGAAATCGCGTTTTCGGCAGCAAACGTTTCTATTTCTTTGGCAAGAAATTTTACGCCGCTTTCGGCTTCGGGCATCGCACCGCCTTGTTTTACGAACAGCGTTTCGGGTTCTGAAAACTGAATTTCACCCGACATAATTTTTTGATAATCGGATGTTTCAATCAAATTCATTCCAAAGTCGAGTGCGTTTCTAAAATTACCTAAAATGTTGCTTTTCAGAAACTTAGGCAAGGGTTTGACATAATAATCAAACTGCAGATTGTGCAATTTTGCAAACGAAGCCAACGAAAACATCGCATTCGATTGATGTCCGCCGTAGCTTACAATTTTTTTATATCTGCTTAAATCTTCCTCGAAAAAGCCGTAAAATTTTCGAGCTTTATTTCCGCCGAAATCTGCGTGCAATAAATCGTCGCGCTTTACAAAAATAGTCCGCTCGCAAAACTGAATTTCTTGCACGGGCGAGGGTTGGAAAATGTCGTAAAAATTCACTATTTCAGCTCTACGGATTGAGTTCCGATGCGTTTTCCGTCGGCAAAAATGTCCACCGTGTAGCGTCCTTCCGTATATTCTTTTGTAGCTTTCCAGTAAATGCACACATCTGTTTGTTCGCCTTGATAATCAACTGTTTTTACAGCAGAATATGCGATTTCCGAACCTTCAAACATGAAAAATTTTGAGCCTTCTCCAATCAATATTGAGTTGTCGGGACCGGCAATGCGCAGATACACATTGCGTTTGCCTTTGTCTGCAACAACATTTTCGGCAATGCTGAAACACACTTCGATACGTTCCATTTTGCGGGCACGTTCGGTGGATTTTCCTCGTTTATTCATCGGCGTTATGCGGATGTTGAAACTTTTAAGAGCTTGCGCTTTTTTTACGGTTGTGTTGAGGCTGTCTCGTTGCGTGATTGCGGTTTTTTTTTCGGTAACTTCGGTTTCGTAGCGTTTTTTTACTTCTTTATTTTCCGAAGTCAGTTGAATATTTTGCGTATTCAGCGAATCTATTTGCTTGATATAGCTTTTCATGATAGAGCGCAACGTCTCGGTTTCTGCTTCTAACTCTTTGATACGCGACAAGTTACCGCGTTTCGTCTTTTTTATTTCGTCCATCAATTCCGATATTCTGGCTTGTTGCGCTTCAAGTTCGGCGTTCATCGTTTTGTTGTCGGATTTCAGGCTTTCGTATTGGTCATACATGGCTTGCAGTTCCTTTTGCACATTGTCGCGCTCATCGGTTACGGTGGTCAAATTTTCTGTAAGTTGCGCCGTTTGCGATTGTATTTGCGTGCGGTCGTACACGAGCCAAATAATTGCAATAGTTTGAATTACAGCTACGACCAACAGAATTTTTGCGGTTTTCTGATTCATCTGTGTAGATTTTTTTTGCAAAGGTATGCTTTTTCGGCAAAAAAGTCAAATATTTGAAAACAGAAACGAAATTGCCGCAAATCCGGGTTAAATTTAAAGATTTTCGATTTCAGAAATGCTTAATTCTGTATAAAGCATGAGTTCAGTATAAAAAGTCATAAAGTTGAAAGTTTGTAAAGTTAAATTACTGGTAACTATTCAGACACTATAAACAACTGATTGATAATAACTTATAAATATTATTTTTTTATATCAACAGTATAAAATTTGAGAATATATTTATAACGAATTAATTAACAATTAATTAATACTTAGTTGAAATATGTTAAAAATTCATTGATTATTATATAACGCTGATAATCAGATGTTTAAAACATCAAGAGCGGCTGAATAGTTACAATTACTGATAATAAGCAATTTACTTAAATTATAAAATATTTTCAAAAACACTGATAATCAAGCATATAGGTTGTTTAGCTGAACTAAAACAGGCTTTTTAGACAGGACTCATTAGTTCTTGTTTTGAATTTTCTGCCAATAAATCTACTCGGTTGTATTTGTCATCGTTGGTTTCTTTGTTCGTTTCGCTTTCTAAAATGTTCTTAACATTGATGTTATCTTTAAGAAGTTCGCTTAAAAAACCTTCTAAAATTCCAAAATTAACCTTATCGCGCAGCATTTTTTTTGCAGCCCAATCAAATCTGATATGTGTTTTTGATGAGAAAATCATAACTTTTGTAATCGAACAAAGGTCGCTAATTTAGTTTGATTTTAGATAAAATTACTGAAAAATTTTTCAGAGTTCTAAAATCGTTTTGCATCTGGACTTTCATTTTGCGGAAGCTCGGCAAGCGCATTTAATTCTGTCAGAAAGCGTTCAATATCAGTCTCTTTGAAACCTTTGTCAGCGGCAGCTTCTTCTAAGGTACCCCAGATAGGTTCGCCGCAAACAATGCAACGAATGCCGTTTTTTGATAAATAATCGACTGAAAACGGAAATTCCTCTGTCAAGCGTTCAATCGAGATGTCTTTGTTAATTTTTGCCATGTGTCCGGATATTTAGATTTTTAAATATCTTGCAAAAATAAAAAATTTTGGTGAATCGCACACAAATTCATAATTTAAGCGCATATTTCAGAACTCAAAACATGTCGAAATTATACGTTGTGCCCACGCCGATTGGCAATTTGCAAGATATGACTTTTCGTGCAGTCGAGGTTTTGCGGCAAGTTTCCGTAATATATTCGGAAGATACGCGCCGTACCGGAATTTTATTGAAACATTTTGAGATTCAAACACGTATGCAATCGTATCACATGCACAACGAGCACCAAATTGTGGAACAAATTGCACAACATATTCTTGCCGGACAAGTTTCCGCTCTCGTTACCGATGCGGGTACGCCTGCCATCAGCGACCCCGGCTTTCTGCTTGTGCGTGAGTGTGTTAAGCAAGGTGTTGAGGTAGAAACACTTCCGGGCGCAACGGCATTTGTGCCTGCTTTGGTAAATTCCGGTTTGCCGAACGACCGATTTGTTTTTGAAGGGTTTTTACCTCAAAAAAAAGGCAGACAAAAACAGCTGAAAGCTCTTGAAAATGAGGCAAGAACAATGATTTTTTACGAATCGCCGCATCGCTTGGTAAAAGCATTGGAACAAATGTCGGAAGTGTTTGGGAATGAGCGTCGTGCTTGTGTTTCGCGTGAGCTTACAAAAGTTTTTGAAGAAAATAAACGCGGAACTTTGGCTGAATTAATTACATATTTTTCAGAAAAAGAAGTGAAGGGCGAAATTGTGGTTGTGGTTGCGGGTTTAGGCTAATTTTTTTTAAGATGAAGATTATGAGAAGAAAATATTTTAGTATCTTGTTGATTTTAAGTGTGATATGTGTGAATTTGAATTCGTTTGCACAAAAATTCACATCGCTTGTCGATGCGCTTAAAAATCCGAATGCTGTTGTCGAATTGGATTTATCGTCTCAAAACCTGACGGAATTACCGGATGAGATGTCAAAATTTGTAAATCTTAAAGTGCTGAATTTAAGCGATAATAACTTTTCTAATATTCCGGAGGTTGTTTTTCAGCTCGTAAGTTTAGAACAGTTGCACGCACAAGGCGCACGTACATATTTTGAAAAATATGAGAAGGAGTTTCTGATAACATCAATTTCTCCGGCAATAAATAAATTATCAAAATTAAAAGTTTTGAATCTGAGTTACAACGATATAGATAAATTGCCGGCATCGTTTTTCGAACTTTCCGAACTTTCGGAATTGAATTTATTTCATAATAGAGTTCATAACCAAACGGATTTGGAAATTATAGCAAAGCTGAGCCGTTTGACAAATCTAAATTTGGGTGCAAATGATATTCTCGAATTGCCGGATTTATTCGCTAATTTACAATCAATCAAAGTATTATCGCTCGATAATGCGTATTCCGAAGGCGTTCCGGTTGGCGAAATGATGACTGAATTTCCAAAAATTTTGCTTGAACTTACAAATTTGGAAGAGCTTAGCCTCACAGGGCAAGGTTTTAAAGACGTGCCTAAAAGTATAAAATCTCTACAAAATCTTAAAATGCTGTGGTTCAACGACACACCTATTTCTCGACTTCCGGAATCGCTTGGCGAACTCACGAAATTAGAAGTCCTTTTTGTAAGTTTTTATTGCGTGGCAGACGATGCTCCGTGTTCTCGCCCGTTTTATTTCCCGAAATCTATTTGTAACTTAAAGAATATCAAAGAAATAGGAGCTTTTGGACGTACTGTGCACGACTCTGAAGTCAAACGTGTAAAAGATTGTCTCGGAATCGATATAAGGTTTTGATTATTTGATTATTACAAAGCTAGCTCGTCTATTTTTAATCCTGTTTTTTTCGCTTGTGTTTGGCACGAGCGGTTGCATATCCGCAATACCTTCACTTTGAATTTGATTTTGAGGTACACCATTGATTGTCAGATAGTAACGAACAGTTTCAGCTCTTTGTTTTGAAATTCTTAGATTCGTTTGTTTCGAGCCTAAATCGCAAGAGTGTCCATAAATTAAAATTTTCATTTCCGGATGTTCTTTCAAAAAAATAGCCACATTGTCCAAATAAGCCCTTCCGTCCGCATTGAGCATTGCTGAACCTTCGGTAAACGATAAACCTTTGTCTAACAATTCGATACCTGTTTTTGTATTCGATTTGGGAACGTTCGATTCTGAATTTGTTCCGGGGGCGGTTGCGTTTGTTACTGTGTTGTTATTTATTAGATTTTCGTTTGAAATATTATGCTTATTTTTATCTTTATCTACCAACGGAGGTGTTCCTCTGAACATTGAGTCCGTGAGACTTACAATTTCATTGTAGAATGCAAAATTTCCGGCTTTTACAAATTGGTCGTAAGTTTCATTTTCAATCATGCGTTTTAATTTGTGTACATATTCTTGTGTTTCCGGAACTAAAACAGTATCAATTGGTTCCGGCTTTGTTTTTTTAACATCGAACAAACCATAAGATAAGCTGATTTCGTGTGTTGCGCCTCCAATATACGCTAAGGCATTGTTGTTGGTTTCATAAGCATACGCGATTCCCATTTTTCCGAGAGCCATGCCAACAGAACCTACAAGGCTTTTATTTGATTTATAACTTGCTCGTAACCAGAATTTTTGTTCAAAACCCAAAGTCAAATGCGCGTGGTAGGCTTCAAAATTTTTTTCTGCCAAAAGAGCTGAAACTGCCGGTTTCAAATTCCACTGTCCAAACTGAAAATTATAGGCTGAATACACTTGTGTTCTAATAAATAAGTTCACACCTGAGCGATAAATTACCGGCATACTTGCACTAAAATTGAAATTTTTCAAATTATAATCCAATCCGCCGCCAAAAAAGACTATATTTTTTTTGAAATAATCGCCTAAAATTGTCGGGTCTGTATCGTCTAAAACCACAACTCCTTCCGAATTCAAATTGCGTTGCATCAGTCCTCCGTTAAAGCCGAGCGCAAATGTTTGACTGTCCGAAAGCTTAGTTCTGAAGGCATAATCGGCACGTAACATATTGGTTTCCAGCAAACCAACACGTTCAGTTTTAATAAGTACACCCAAGCCCATGTTTCCGAAAATCGGCGTATGAATGCCGGCAATTCCGGTTCGCGGAGCCTCGCTGATAGCCGCAAGATGATGTTTGTAGTCCACAAAACCGGCGAATCTGTTTGCACTTCCGGCGAAAGCGGGATTATACAAAAACATATTTTCCGGATACAAATTATGCACTGTGTATATTTGTGCCGATGCAAAATATCCTAAAAACAGACCTATAATTGAGATTAAAATTTTATTTTTCATACTGATTAACAGATATTTATCTTCCAAGTGTTATGGCACCTCGATATTCAGTTGCGTTGTTTTTTATTAAATAGTAGTAAACGCCTGCGGGTAGAGCTTGTCCGCTGCGCGTTCCGTCCCAAGAGTTGTCGTAACCTGTTGATTCACAAACGATTTTTCCGTTTGTATCGAAAATTTGAACTGAAAATGTCCTTAGTTGGCTTAGGTCTCCGCCAATTTGCCATGTGTCGTTTTTGCCATCGTCGTTCGGAGAGAAATAATTCGTAAAAATAAGTTGATTTTCAGCTTTTTGAACAATTATTTTCAGCTCAAAAAGCGATGAACCGATTGGAGTGCCGTTGTCTGTAATTTTAATTTTGAATAAAAATTCGGTTGCTTCAACTAATAAACTTGCGTCTAAGACTGAAATTTGTCCGCTCGGCGTGATTTCAAATATGTCCGTATCTCCTTCTAAAACAGCGAATTCTATCTCATTACCTTCGGTATCGGAAGCTGCGAGGTTTCCGATAACAGTTCCGCTCAAAATATCAGAGTTAATCGTAAATTCTTGATATTCAGCAGTGGGAGGTGTGTTTGTCGGAGCAGCAACTTGTATAGTAATTTGATAATTTTCGGAGCTGAAATTGGTTCCGTCGGAAACTTCAAAAAATGCAAAATCGGTGCCGCTAAATCCTGTATTCGGACTGTAACGCAGTTTTGAAATAGGAACAGTATCAATGACTTGCAACGCAGTTACCTCTTCTCCGCTTGATATCGTTTCAGAATTGTCGGAGTCAAGGTATAATTTACCATTTGTTGGTAAGGAGTTGATTTTTATTGAGTTAAGTTTATCAGATGTATCGAAATCCGAAAATGTGAATTCATTTTGATTAAACGCGTAATCGGTTTCAAAAATAGTATTTACCGTGAAATTCGCAGATGTCGGCGGCGTATTAATGGGCGGGGAACCTACATTAATCGAAACTTGATAGTTGAACATACCGTATTCTTTGCCGTCGGAAACGCCAAAACGTAGCAAATCGGAGCCGGAAAAATCAGTGTTCGGACTGTACCGTAAACGCGAAGCCGCTAAATCGGATGACGGAATTTCCTGCATAAGTATCACATTTTCAGATGTTCCGTTGTATGTACCGGAATTGTCTGAGTCTAAATATAAAATACCGTTTGTTGGTAAAGTTGTGATTTTCAATAATGTGAGTTCGTCGGCGGCATCGGTATCGAAAAATTGAAATTCGGATACAGAAAATACATATTCGGTTTCAAAATTTGTAGAAATGCTGAAATCGGCTGATGACGGCTGTCCGTTTATTGGAGCTAAAACATTGATAGTTATTGTTTTAATTGGACTAAAATCCGTTCCGTCCGATACTTTAAACGTGAAGTAAGAATACGGCGATACTGAAGCTCCTGCCTCCGGTTGAAATTTCAAAACGCCGGATGAAAGCTCTGTCGGAGATACTGAGTTTCCGGAGATAACAATTTCAGAAACTTCGGCGATGTTGTTCGCATTCAAATCTTTATACAAAATTCCTATAGCAGGCGCACTTTCAATGACTATTTCCATCAATGCATCGTTGTCCGCGTCCAAGTATGCAAAATCCGTACTTATAAAGGTGTAGTCTGTTTCAAAAGCAGTTGTTACGGTTTTGTCTGCCGAAGTCGGAGGTGTATTTACAGGCGCGTTTATGTTGATTGTCAAACTATTACTTGTTATACTATAATCTGTTCCGTCTGAAACTTGAAAGTCAAAAACATCCACGCCCCACGTTAAATAATTGTGCATGTAGCAAAATTTTCCGGTGGAAATATCTGAAACTAAAATGTCTTGATTAAGAGCTACTTCTTCGCCGGTATCGAAACTTCCGGATACGTTTGCATCTAAATATAGCTTGCCGAGAGATGTTAATGACTTGATTTTTATTGAATTAAGAACATCACCCGCATCTGCATCTGCAAATGGAAAATCGGAGGTTTGGAACACGAAATCGTACTCATAAATCATTGTAACAGAGTTGTCGGCGGAAGTCGGCGGTGTGTTCGCGGGTGTGGAAACTGTAATTGTGATAATGTAATTCCCTGCGCTGTAATCAGTTCCGTCGGAAACATCGAAATGAATGTAGTCGTCTCCGGAGAAGGCGATGTTGGGCAAATAATGCAATCGACCGAGCGCAATATCGGAAACGGAAAGTGCTTGTGATACAGCAATATCCTCCGTAGCTCCGCTGTATCCGCCCGAATCGTCTAAGTCCATAAAAACCGCGCCGTTTGCCGGTAAGGTGTTGAAAATGACCGAAGTAAATGTAGCACCGGCATCGGTGTCCGTAAACGGAAAATCGGTTTCTGCAAAAACAAGTTCGGTTTCAAAATTTGTCGTTTTCCAAAAATCGGCGGAAGTCGGCGGCGTGTTGGCTGCCACACCCACGTTCATAAACGCGATGTTGGCGGTTGTTGAAAAATCGGTTCCGTCTGAAACATAAAAAAACAAGTTGTCAATTCCGCTAAAACCGACGTTTGGCATGTAACACAAATATCCTGCGGAAATATCTGAAATTGAGATACTTTGCAGCGCAATAATATCCTCGCCCGAGCCGGAATATGTGCCCGATAAATTGTAATCCAAAAACAAAAGTCCGTTGGAAGCCATGTTTTCAAACGAAATTGCGCTAAGTGTTTGCCATGTTTCGGTGTCAAAATATGCAAAATCTGAAGTTGAAAATGTGTAAAGTGTTTGATAATTTGTGTTCAAATTTACATCCTGAGAACTTGGCGGCACGTTGGCAAGCACGTTTATTGTCATTTGATAAGATGCTGAGCTATAACTTGTTCCGTCTGAAACTTCAAACACAAATGCAAACATTCCGGAATATCCGGCGGCAGGTTCGTAGGCAAGTTTTCCGTTTTGAATAGTTGTGGCAGAAATTCCGATTCCGGTTGCGAGTTCTTCGCCTGCTTCGTACTCGCCGGAGGTGTTGGAGTCCAGATAAACCGTACCAAATGCCGGCAACGATGTTATTTTTAATTCTGAAAACGGGTCGAGTTCGGCATCGGAATAACCAAATTCGCTTTCTGCAAAAACGTAATCTTCGCCGTAATTTGTTGTAACTGTATTATCTGAGGCTGTCGGTGCAGCGTTTGCTGTACCGGAAACGTTAATGTTCATAATGTAATTTCCTGAGCTGAAATCCATTCCGTCTGATACTTCAAAATTAAAGCTCACAGTTCCGGAAAATCCGATATCGGGCATGAAGCGGAACTTTGAACTCGTTATATCTGCAATGGTAATTTCTTGACTTGCAACAACATCTTCGCCCGGCGTGTGATTTCCGGACGTATTGTTGTCCATGTACAAAATTCCGTCCAAAGGCAAGGTATTTATACGAAGTACAGACAACACATCGCCGGCGTCGGTATCGGAAAACGGAATGTCTGTAACCGAAAAAATAAAATCGGTTTCGAACGGAGTTGTTAGATATTTGTCGGTAGATGTCGGTGGATTGTTGGGATGTAAAACATTGATTGTCATTATATTGACGGGCAAGCTGAATCCAACACCATCACTAACGGAAAACGAAAATGTTGTGTATGGCGTGCCAAATCCGTTTGCTGCGGGTTTAAATTTAAGTTTTCCGGCATTAATATCTGAAATCAAAATGAGTTGGTTCGGTGCAATAAGTTCGCCTGCATCAATAGTTCCGTTGCTGTTGCTGTCTAAATAGAGTGAGCCGGTAAGCGGAATATCTACAACTTGAATTTGATAAAACGGGTCGCTCTCGGCGTCCGAGTAAGGAAAATCGATTTCGTCAAATGTGTAATCTGTATTTTCCGAACCTGTAATTGTATTATCTGCAGAAGTCGGCGTGGTATTTGCTGTAGATTTTACACCATAAACACCTGAATTTGTGTAAGTTAAACCGTCGTCCAAATAATTATACGAAGCATCGAAAGTTTGTATGCCTGTCCCGGTGCCCGTTGTCCATGCGCCTGCGGTGTAGGTGCTTATATATGCGTCATTGGGGTTGAAAAGTGCGCCTTGCAGAGTATTTTCCCAATATAAAACTAAGCTAAATTGTGTTGTTCCGCTTGTTTTGGAAATATTCCACGATTGATTTACAACCGTGTTGTCCGAAATAGCACCGCCCGAAGTGCCGTTTGTGAGCAAATCAGGGAAAACGTTTACCGTAAATAGGTCGGCAGCATAAGCTGTAATGGCGACAGGCGAGTATGAAACATCTGTTCCGATGTGAAAGGTGTTATAATCGGAAGCCGCAATATTGCATTTTGCAACACCCGAACCGTCTGTAACAATGTAACTTATGGCGGAACCTTTATTGTCGGCACCGATTTGAATATCAAAATTTTCAATATATAATTTTCCCTGATATAAATTCAAACTGTCTGTAATAATAAGGTTTCGATCAAGCGTTACGCCGGACAGGTTTTTTATTGCCAAACCGCCATATTGTGCGCCCGGCATTACGGAAAGCCCGGTGTTTTGTGCAAGCTCTCCGTTGAAAATCAAATTCATACCGAAATTATATTGAATCGCTCCGCCCGAAATACTTCCCGCAATTCCTGCAGGATGTGCCGAAATCAATACCGAACTGTTGGTAAAACTTAATTCGGAATTACTTAAGGTAATTTGATGTGTCCAACAGCCTAAAATGCCATTCACAATTATCGTAATTGGCTGATTTGTTGAGGTTAGAAATAAATTCGTGCGCAGAGCTAACTTTTTTCCGGCTTCGACTCCCTCGAACGAATTTTCTGCATTTGACACAAATTCAAATTCGATTGAATTCGGTCCGACGAGAAACGAAGTGTCGTGCATAAAGTTGATGCCTGTTTTACCTGTAGTGAATTTTATTTTTCCGCCGTCGGCAATTATCGAATCTCCTGTTACTTTTATTTGGTCAAATTCCGTTCCGGCGTAAACAAACTCACTCGTTTTATTTATGAATTTATTGAATGAAAATATCTTGTTCGACATTGAGTTGCTTGTTACCGTAACCGGATTTGCTGAGTTGTTGATAATATCTCCTAAGTTGTATCCGGAAAATCGAATATCAGGATTGTTGCTGATTATCAAGTATTTACTTAATTGAGAAAATGTCGTTATCGCCGCAACTAAACCGTCGCCAAACGGACTTTTGCCGCCGTTGTGGGCATACGTTGCACCGTCTTCAAACACAACCGACTGCTCACTCGCAGCTGCCGTGCCGAACGGGAAACCGGTGTAGCCGCTGTCTGCAGTAAATCGGCTGCCGGCATGGAACTGTATTCCGTTCATCACATCAGATTCTAAGCTGTGGTCTGCTCCGGAAATAAAACTGATTCGCCCAAAAATATGTGCAACTTGCCCCACATAGACTTTGATTTTGTTGCTTGATGAAATTTGCATTTCCGAACCGGCTTCTAATTTTAGTTTTCCAAAATTCATCGTACTTACCGAAATTCCCGAAAACTGCACCAAAGTATTGTTCCGAACGATTATTCCGGCAAACGTTCCGCCGGTCGGAAGGCTCACATTGTTTGAGATTCCGTTTTCAAAAATCAATGTATCTGTGGGCAATAAAACACTTTCCGTCCAATTTGAAATGTCGTCCCAATTTGAGGATGTGCCGAGCCAAAATACATTGCGCTGAGCATTTGCTTGAAAAACAAGCCCTAAGCACAAAAGTAGTAACGCGAAACGTAATTTTCGAACCATAATTTACATTAGATTTAAGATAACAGACATCGGTATCATTTTTTAAACCGCAGGTTGCCTTCATATTGAAATTCAAACTTTGGTGTTTAAGCATTGGCTTTAAACAACTATTAAGACTGATTTTTAAGAAAATAGTTGCAAAAAAATCAGAAAAATATAGACAAATATCGTGCTATCCGTTTCTAAATTTTGGATTTTAGACGTGTTTTTTTACGAAATCGAAAATTTCCGAATTTTCCGGATGAAACCATGCAATTTCCGTGTCGCGCTTGAACCAAGTCATTTGGCGTTTGGCGTAGTGTCGCGAGTTGCGTTTGACTTGTCGCACGGCTTCGTAGAGCGTAATTTCGCCGTCGAAATAGGCAAATAACTCCTTGTATCCCACAGTGTTTAGCGCATTCAAATGTTTGTGCGGATACAAAGTCCGAGCTTCGTGTTCCAAACCGGCGGCGAGCATGGCGTCCACGCGGGTATCAATGCGTGCGTAAAGCTCTTCGCGCGGGCGTTCGAGACCGATTTTTACGATGTTGAAATCGCGCTTTTTTTTTGGTTTTGTAAGAAAATCAGAATATGGCTGTCCGGTTTGAAGTGTGATTTCGAGTGCTTTCAGGATGCGTTTTGGGTTTTGCAAATCAATGGTTTGGTAAGATTTCGAGTCTAAACGTTTTAATTCAAAGCGCAGTGTTTCAACACCTTCTGTTTCAAGTTTTGCAATCAACATGTTCCGAATATCCATGTCAATTTCCGGCAAATCGTCTATGCCTTTGCACACGGCATCAATGTACATGCCCGAACCGCCCACGAGAAGTGCGGTTTGTTTTTCGGAAAAAATGTCTTGCAAAAGTTCCAAAACCTCCAACTCGTACATGCCCGCGCTGTAATAATCGAACACGGATTTATTTTGAATAAAATGATGCTTAACCGATTGTAATTCAGCCTCTGACGGTACCGCCGTGCCGATACGCATTTCACGAAAAATCTGGCGCGAATCGCTTGAAATTATGTCCGTTTCCAGACCTTGTGCCAAGCGAATACTCAAATCGGTTTTGCCGATTCCCGTAGCTCCGAGTATGACGATGAGGGTGTTTTTCATTAGCAAAAGAGCGCGAATATTTGTTATTCTACATTGATTTTCAATTTCTTACCGAAACCGTTTTGCAGAATATCCCGAATCATAAGCAGTTCGATGTTCGATTTTTCATTTTCTAATTTTGTGATGTAATTTTCCGATATTCCGCTTTTTTTTGCCAATTGTTTCGTGGTTAAGCCCGATTTTATGCGTTCGTTTCGCAACAACATTCCAAAATTCTCAAACAATTTTTCAGGGTCAATTTTACTGTTTTGATAAAGCATAATCGGGTCTAATTCAAACGGAAATTCCTCTTCGTGTCCGTGCTCATTCAATAAATTTACCGAGATATTTTGCCATGACAGCGTTCCATTGTTGAGTTTAACTTTTTGAAAATCAGATATTTCTAATAATTTGAATTCAATATCATTTTCTTTAACTTTCCAAATTTTGAATAATTCGGAAAAATCAATAATTCGGTATTCTTCGTTTGTAAACAAACAAAAAATCTTAAAATCCTCAATTTTGTAAATCTCTTTAATTCTGACAACTTCCTTTTTTGTTTTCATAAATTGGGATTTAAACGTTTAAAATTTTCAAACAAAATGTGTTTATTCTCAGATGCCTACTTTATAACTTTTTTTCGTTGCTTGTTCGGAATTTTTCCTGAATACGTTTTTAATGTATCAATCTCTATAAGTTCTTCATATTCTGCATGTAATGCGTGAAAGTGCGGCGGCAGATGTTCGCGCGAATAGACATCAATTTTAGTTCCGTCAATGATTTTTAGCGTAGGCATTAAGCTCAATTTTTTTCACAAATATACAAAAATCCTAGGAGTATTTGTTCAATCCCGTCAAAAATTTCAGCG
>DYSM01000269.1 GCA_020718265.1 Draconibacterium orientale
CGCAATATCGTAAAGAATTTCAACATGTTATGAGTTTTCTTACAAGCACTATTTACTATTTCATGTGTTTAAAAAGTTGTATGTAATTGAAGATAAAGTGTTTAATTAGAACCTTAAACAAAGAATGATGTTGTATTTGCCAATTTTTTAATCTTGACCTTGTGCTTAACACGGATTTTAAATCCGTGATACATGGATGTTTCATATTTACGATTTACGATTTAATTCTATGAGTTCGTCCAAATAATCGCGAGTGTTGGACAGGCGCGGGACTTTGTTTTGTCCGCCGGCTTTGCCGCGTTGCTTCATCCAATCAAAAAATAATCCGGTGCGGGCAACATGAATTTTTGGCGATTGTAGTGTCATGTTTTTGTGTCTTTTGGCGGCGTAGTCTGTGTTTACTTCTTTAAGCATCGTATCGAGCGCGTCAGCAAATTCTTGAAAATCAGAAGGATATGTGCTAAATTCTATTATCCATTCATGCCCGCCCGTCGATTTTTCTGACATATATATAGGTGCGGCAGAATATTCGCTGATAACGGCGCCCGTTTTTGAACATGCAAAATGCAACGCGCGTTCAGCATTATCGACAATGAGTTCTTCGCCGAAAGCATTGATAAAGTGTTTTGTTCGCCCCGTGATGACAAATTTATACGGCGTTTTAGACGTAAAACGCACCGTATCGCCAATCATGTAGCGCCACAAGCCGCCGTTTGTCGTAATTACGATAGCATAATTTTTTCCGAGTTCGATGTCTGAGAGCGGAATGGCTTCCGGATTTTCAGTATTAATTTTGTCAAACGGAATAAATTCGTAAAAGATTCCATAGTCTAACATGAGTAACATTGATGTGTCATTCGGGTCGTCCTGAATGCCGAAAAAGCCTTCGGAGGCATTGTATGTTTCCATGTAGTGCATTTGCGGAGATGTGATAATTTTCTGATATTCACTTCTGTAAGGCGAAAAACTTACGCCGCCGTGCACGAATAAATCAAGATTGGACCAAACTTCGTGCAAATTGGTTTTTCCTGTTATTTCCAAAATACGTTTGAGCAGCAACAAAGTCCAAGACGGAACGCCCGAAATATTTGTAACATTAACTTTTGAAGTTTTTTCAGCCATTTTTTCTATTTTCTCTTCCCATTCGGGCAAAAGTGCGGTGGCTTTATCGGGTGTGCGCAGGAAATTAGCCCATGCAGGCAGGTTTTCAATAATAACGGCAGACAAATCACCGTAGAATGCGTGGTTGTCAAAACTGTTTATTTGCTGACTTCCTCCAACGGCTAAGGCTCTGCCTAACAATATATTACTATCAGGATTTATCGCGGAATACAGCGCAATAATATCGCGTCCGCCACGAAAATGACATTCTTCGAGCGACTCTTTACTGATTGGAATAAACTTACTTGCGGCGTTTGTTGTGCCGGATGACTTTGCAAACCATTTGATTTCCGAATTCCACAACACATTTTTTTCGCCGGCAATGATTCTGTTTATATAAGGTTGGAATTGTTCGTAGGTATTTATAGGTACAAGTTTACGAAAACGCTCATAATCGTGAAAAGAATGCACGGAACTAAGCCCATGTTCGATGCCAAAAACGGTTTCACGTCCGGAATCAGTCAAATTTTGAAACATTTTTTGCTGAACATCGTCCGGTGCAACTCTAAATAAATCAATCTGTTGTAATCTTTTAGCTGTAAATTTTGAAACAAGTTTTCGTATTATCTCCATTTTTTTTGCAAATTATGCTGTTATTTTGTAAAATTGTAACAACATTTGAACGCGTAAACAACACACGCAAATAAATTTCTTGCAAAATAAATAAATAAAATCCGATATAAACGCTTTTTGTGCATGGTTTTTGATACCGTAGTGAAGACTGTCACATTGCCGAAATAAACTGAATGCGATGAGTGAACGAATTATACGAATAGCAGAAACAGAAGATTCTCCCGAAATTATTTTAGACGGAGACAATTACATACTGAAAATCAGCGGTCCTTCGTTTCCGGAGGATGCCTTTGGGATGTTTCAACCTATTATGCGTTGGATAGACGTGATAAAGGAAAATGCCATGAAATTGACTTGTGAATTTGATTTTTCAATTCTCAGTTCGGCTTCTAACAAGCTTCTTTTTGAGGTGTTGTTGAAACTCGAAGACATGTACCAAAACGGAAAAGACGTTGCCATTTTTTGGTATCACGATGATTTTGACGAAGATATGCAGGAGGAAGGCGAAAGTTTTGCCCAAGCCGTGCATGTTCCGTTCAAATTCATTGCAAAATAAGGATTCGGAATTTTTTCCGAAGCGCGTAACCAAGTTTGTTGAATACTTGGTTAATATAGGTGTTTTTAGATGTCTGCCGAATAGTTTGTTTGCATTTTAATACAATATGCAGCCTATGAAAAAGATTTTGCTGAGTTTTAGTCTGTTTTTTGCGGTTTTTCAAACTTCCGAAGCTCAGTTTCATTACGGCTTGCAAGCCGGTTTGCTGAATAATACGCTCATCGGATTCGGGAAACCCCAAAACATTTACCCGAAAACTTCGTTCATGGCAGGCATGTTTACGGATTACTATATTTCGGAATATACCTCCGTTTACACAGAATACCGCTACGAACGCCGCAGTTTTTCGTTTCGGGACACGATTCCGTTTGTGGAAGAAAGCAAAGTTTTTGTGGACGAACACATCGATTGCATTGCGTTTCCCGTGCATTTGAAATTTAAAGCAGGCGATGAATATTACAACGCTTATCTCTTATTCGGTGCAGAATTTTCGTTCCCGCTTTACGCGAAACAAACCTTAGACTTTACCATTCAGGATGTTGCCGTTGATGCTACTCGTTATGCAAACTTTGAACATAACTTTTGGGATTACGGTTTGACTACCGCTTTTGGCGGACAAACAAACAATGTTGTTTTCAAACTCGGAATTTATTACGGCTTAGGCAATGTGTATCAAGGCAGAAACATTATGGAAATTCGGCAAGCCTTCGGATACGGCAATATCGGCGTGATATTGAACTACAATCCGCCGCCGTCGTACCGAAAATCCAACCCCATAAAAAATCTCAAATACCGTTGGAAAAAGTCCTTTGGTCGGTAAATAATGTTTGAAATAAAACTCTGAATTTCAAATGTTTACACGTTTTCTTACCAACACAGCCTTAAAACACTTGTTTCGCAATCTCGCGAATATTATCCGATTTGCCGATAGTGTAGTAATGCACGGCGGGCACGCGGCGCGCAATGAGCTCTTTGGATTGCATAATCGTCCATTCCGTGCCGATTTGCATAGCGGCTTTGTCGTCTTTAGCATTCAGCAAGGCTTCTGTGAGGGCTTCCGGAAAATCTATCTTGAAAACTTGTGGCAACAGTTTGAAATCCGATAAGTTGCGAATCGGTTTTATGCCCGGAATTATCGGCACAGTAATTCCGGCGGCACGACACGCGTCCAGGAAGTCAAAATACTTTTGATTGTCGAAAAACATTTGAGTAACAATATATTCCGCGCCGGCTTCTGCTTTTTGTTTCAGGTAGTGCAAATCCGTTTTCATGTTCGGAGCTTCGAGATGCTTTTCCGGATAACCTGCCACGCCGACACAAAAATTCATGGGCGCAGTGTGTTGCATTTCGGAATCCAAGTATTTCGCATTATTGATGTCCGTAATTTGTTGGACTAAACCGATGGTATGACTGTGTCCGTCAGGTTCGGGCACAAAGTTGCGTTGTCCTTTTTGGGCATCGCCGCGCAGGGCGAGAATGTTATGAATGTCCAAAAAGTTCAAATCCACCAAAATATCTTCGATTTCGTTGCGCGACAATCCGCCGCAAATCAGGTGCGGAACTACAATCGTATCGGGGTAACGATAATTGATTGCCGCCGCCAAAGCCACGGTTCCCGGGCGTTTGCGCACGGTGCGTTTGCGATAGATTCCGCCGGCATCTTCGGTATAAACGGTTTCGTGTTGGTGGTACGTTACGTTTATGTTCATCGGATTGAACTCCGCCAACGGGTCAATTTCCTTATAAATATCCTTGATATTCTTGCCTTTCAGCGGCGGAAGTATTTCAAATGAAAAGTATGTGCGCTCGGCATTTGCGAATTTGTCTGTAATCTTCATTGTATTGAGTATTGAGTATTGAGTATTGGGTATTGAGTATTGAGTATTGAGTATT
>DYSM01000270.1 GCA_020718265.1 Draconibacterium orientale
GGTCTAAATTTTTCAATTTGACCGCTCTTTACATTGCAAATATACTAATTTTCATTCAATTAAGTTAATTAGAATGTAGTGTCATGTCAAGTCTCTTCTGACGTTTCCATGTCCTATCGGACGATGGAAAGTCTCTACTGACCTGCATTCGTCCGTAGGACAATGTAGCGTCATTTGAAGATTGACATGACAGTAGTTTGAATTGTTATCCGCATTCATGCAAAAATATAAATTAACAATTAGAAAATATACACGAAAAAAAAGTGTTTCCAATAATCGAACAAAAGCCGAAAATTGAAAACACAAATCTATAATAAATTGAGATAGAATCGAAAAAAAACGTCTATTTTTTCTTGCGGTTGCGTTTTTCAAACACATCGCGCACATCAGGTTTCGACTTTTCGCGTTTTTTTCCGTTGAAATCAGATTCCTTTTTTTCGAGAACCAAAGTTGTACCTTTAAAATCGTAACCCGAAAATTCTTCTACGACAATATTTGCAAATTTGCTTTCAATTTCAAAAAAACTAAAATTGCTAAGTAGCTCAATTTTACCAACTTGCGCACGTCTCAGCATTTTATTTTGGTTCAAAAGTTCTATCAACATGGAAGGTTTCATTTTTTGATTTTTTCCTACGTTGATAAACATTTTTTGGAACGCACTGTCTGGCAAACGGTCTGTGGAACGGCTTGCTTTGGCATCATTTCGGTCGCCTCTGTCGGTTCTTACACCTCGGTCGCTGCGTTCGCCGCGGTCAGAGCGTTCCGAGCGCACATCGCGGTCTCGGTCATTGCGTCCGCGACGGTCGTTGCGGTCATTGCGGTCATATCTGTCGTTGCGTCCGCCGGAAGAACGTTCGTGTTCGGAAAGGTTTATGTCTTCTGAATTACGGTAGTAATCCAAAAAGCGGTTAAATTCCACAGACACAAAACGTTGGATGAGTTCTTCGCGCGAATATTTCTCGAGTTTTTTGTAAACTTCGGGCATAAACGCATGAATTTTCTTTTCGTCAATTTCAACTTTTTCGACAACGTCAATGAGTTTAAACAACTGTTGCTGACACACTTGCGCTCCGTTCGGAACAGGCAAATATTTTATCGGCTTACCGAGTTGTTTTTCAATGTAATGCAATTTTCTGCCTTCTTTGCTGTGCACAATGGAGAGCGAAATTCCTAATTTTCCCGCGCGCCCCGTGCGTCCGCTGCGGTGGATGTAGGCTTCGTTTTCGTCCGGAAGATTGTAATTTATAACATGACTGACATTTTCTACATCCAAACCGCGTGCCGCAACATCCGTTGCAATAAGCAGTTGCAAAGTTTTGTTGCGGAATTTGCCCATCACGCTGTCGCGTTGTGCCTGCGACAAATCGCCGTGCAAAGCGTCGGCATTGTAACCGTCGCGAATAAGATTATCTGCAACTTCCTGAGTTTCACTTCGAGTTCTGCAAAATACGATACCGTAAATGTCGGGATGCAAATCCACAACACGTTTCAGAGCTTCGTATCTGTCGTGTGCACGCACTTGATAATAAAAGTGTTCCACGTTTGTTGCGCCCTTGTTGCTGCCTTCCACTTTGATGTGTAAAGCGTCTTTCATGTAGGTTTTTGCAATGTGATACACTTCTTCAGGCATGGTTGCCGAGAAGAGCAAAACGCGTTTTTCGGGCGGCGTTTGTTCCAAAATTGTGTCTAATTCTTCTTTAAAACCCATGTTCAACATTTCGTCGGCTTCGTCAAGCACAACGGCTGATATGTTGTTGAGGTTCAGTTTTCTGCGTTTGATTAAATCTACAACGCGTCCGGGTGTTCCCACGACGATTTGCACGCCGCTTTTAAGTTCTTTCAATTGTTTTTCGATGCTGGCTCCGCCATACACAGCAAGCGTTTTCACACGCGGCATGTATTTTAGAAACGATTCGAAATCGGAATTGATTTGCATGGCAAGCTCGCGCGTCGGGCTGAGCACAATTGCCTGAATGTCATAAGATTCGGGTTTAATTTGGTTGAGTAAAGGAAGCCCGAATGCTGCTGTTTTTCCTGTTCCTGTTTGAGCCAACGCCACAATGTCGCGGTCGGTTTCAAGAATTTTCGGAATGGTTTGAGATTGAACGGGAGTTGGCGTTATGAACCCAAGGTCAGTTACGGCTTTGAGCAGTTCGTCGCGCAAGCCCGTTTCGAGAAATGTTTGCATAAAAAATATTAAATTGAACGGGCACCCTGCCCGAAAATAAGCCCGCAAAGATACGTCTTAATATTTAATATCAAACCATTGACCTGAAAATATTTCATTTAATTTAGAAAATCGTATTTTGAAAAATATCGTTATATTTGTAAAAAAGAAAATTCCAAAACGCCGCATAGCGGTTTAAAATTTATCTAAGTTGAAATTTTATATTAATCAAAATGAAATATATATTTATTTTTTCGATATTTTTTCTGATAAGTTTAAATATATCAGCTCAATACACGTCTAAAATCAGTTTGCAACTTGCCAATAGACTCATAACTTCTGAAAAATCTGATTCAATATTTAGAGTTTGGATTTACTTTACCGACAAAGGCGAAAATGTATCAAAAAAAATTCAAACGGTTGAAACTGAATTGCCTGAAAATGCTTTAAAAAGAAGAGCTAAATTATTGAAATCAAATCAATTAACAGACTCTTATGATTTGCAGGTAAATGCGGGATATCTTGCCAAATCCTTACCTTTTCTCGCCAAAACATACACAGTATCGCGCTGGCTGAACGCAATTTCTGCCGATGTTTCGTCCGGAAATATCGAAAAATTAGGAGAACTTGAATTTGTTAAAAATATTGATATTGTAAAGACTTTGACTGCCGAACGCGAATCCGAAAGTATGATGCTTTTTACGGAAAATCAATTTCTCTACGAAACAAAAACAAGCTACAATTACGGCGAATCATTCAACCAAATATCAATGATTCAAGTAGATAAGCTACACGAGCAGGGCTATTCCGGCAACGGCGTGCGCATTTGTGTGCTCGATGCCGGGTTCAATAATTTGGAACACGAAGCCTTTGCAGGCATGGATATTTTGGCACAATACGATTTTGTAAACTCGAACGAAAACGTTGATGATGAAGCAGATATGGGCTACGGCGGGCACGGGACAAAAACGCTGAGCACCATCGGAGGATTCAAAGAGGGCGCGCTTATCGGACCCGCTTTCGGTGCAAGTTACATGTTGGCAAAAACCGAAAATACCGAATCCGAAACCAAAGTTGAAGAAGATAACTGGGTGGCGGCACTCGAATGGGCGGAATATATGCCGGGCGGCGGACCCGATGTAACTTCCACATCCTTAGGCTATTTCGACTTTCAAGACGGCATTACATACTCACGAGAAGACTTGGACGGCAATACAACCGTTATCACACGTGCCTCGGATATTGCGGCACGAAAAGGTATTTTGGTCGTAAATTCTGCCGCAAACAGCGGTCCGAATCCGTACACAATCGCCGCGCCTGCCGACGGCGACAGCGTACTTGCAGTCGGAGCTGTGGATGCTTTTGGCATAATCAAAAGTTTCAGTTCGCGCGGTCCGACTGCCGACGGACGCATCAAACCGGATGTGTCGGCGCAAGGCGGAGCTGTTTTTGTAGCCGATGTTACCGATAATAATTACACAACTTCCAACGGAACTTCGTTTTCGTGTCCGCTCGTTGCGGGTGCGGCAGCCTTGCTGGTCGAAGCATTTCCGACTGCAAGTAACATGGACATTTTCAATGCATTAAAGCTCACAGCAACACAAGCCGATGCGCCAAACAACGATTATGGTTGGGGGATTATTCAAACTTATAAAGCCTATCAGTATTTAGAAACTATTTACTCAGAAACAACTGTTAATGAAGAACTTATTTGTTTCCCAAACCCGACAAAAGGTGAATTAATTTTGAATAAAGTTGCACTAAATAAAGAATACACGCTTACAAACTCCATCGGTCAAATTGTGCGCAAAGGCACGGTCAGCAACAGATTTAGATTAGATATTTCAGACGAAAAACCGGGCTTTTACGTTTTGAGTATTTTATCGGAAGAAACTGTATATCAGTGTAAAATTGTAAAATTATGACCGTTGCAAAAACGAATATTGCAGATTCACTATAATTTTATGAGTCCGGTCTAAAAAGCCTGTTTTATTTTAGCTAAACAATCTATATGCT
>DYSM01000271.1 GCA_020718265.1 Draconibacterium orientale
TTGGTCGTAGAGCGGATTTATAATTCTCATCGGTTCGGATTTTATGCAAAGATACAGAACAAATTTGAAAATGTGTTGATTTGAAAATGAGATAATTGTTTAAATTCGTTAAAAATGAAAGCGTAATTAATCTAAACTTAAAACATAAGAAAATGACCACTTTTTGACTACTGATTGACAATAATTGAATTGAGAAAATATCGCTAATCAATATAAAATCAATTCTTAATGTGTTTTGTTTCGAACACTGCTTATGAAAAATATTTTCAATTATCACATCATCAAATCAATAAATCAGCATATCACCCAAACAACTCTTCAATATCCGATTTTGTGAGGTTTTTGATGAAACCTTCGTCGGTGGAAATGATGTCGCCGGCAATTTTTTTCTTTTTATCCTGAAGTTTCATAATTTTTTCTTCGATGGTTCCCGTGCAAATCATGCGATACGCAATCACGTGTTTGTCTTGCCCGATGCGGTAAGCGCGGTCAATTGCCTGATTTTCAACCGCCGGATTCCACCACGGATCCACGATGTACACGTAATCTGCTGCGGTAAGATTCAAGCCTACACCGCCGGCTTTGAGGCTGATGAGGAACACGCGCGTGTTGTCGTCCGACTGAAAATGCTCCACGCTGCCTTGCCGCGAGGTTTGCGTACTTTGCCCGTCGAGGTAGTCGTAACGGATGTTGCGCTCATCGAGTTCGCGGCGGATAACGGTCAGCATTTTAACGAACTGTGAGAAAATCAGCAACTTATGTTTGCCGGTTTTTTCGGTTATGTGTTTAACGAGTTCTCGAATTTTGACCGAATCGGTTCCGTAATTTTCGTCATCGCTGAGCAATTCGGGCGAATCGCAAATTTGGCGCAATTTTGTAAGTCCTTCAAGAACATAGAGTTTTGAGCTTTCAATGCCGTTTTCGTCAATTTTTCCCAACAAATAATCGCGGTATTTGTTTCGGAACGCATCGTAAACTTTGCGTTGCTCGGTGTCCATTTCGCAGTAAATAAAATCTTCCACTTTTGGCGGTAACTCTTTGGCTACCTGCTCTTTGGTACGGCGCAAAATGAACGGGTTTATCATACGTTGAAGCTCGGCAGCGCGTTCGGCATCGCCGTTTTTATCTATCGGGTCAGAAAAATTTTCTTTAAAATGCGCTTGCGAACCGAGAAAACCCGGATTCAAAAATTCCATTTGTGCATACAAATCAAAGGTGTTGTTCTCAATAGGCGTGCCCGTGAGCGTGAGGCGGTTTTTTGCACGCAAAAGTGTGGTTGCCTTAAACCGTTGCGATGCCGAATTTTTTATCGCTTGCGATTCATCTAAAATTACAAAATTAAACTCGTATTTGCGGAACATCTCAATGTCGCGCGCCATGATGCCGTAACTTGTTACTATGACGTTAAAATCTTTAAATTCAGTTACTTCCTTTATGCGTCCAAGTCCGTGATGGAAGTAACATTTTAGCGTAGGTGCAAATTTTTCAACTTCTTTTTCCCAATTAAAAAGCAAGGTTGTGGGCACAACAACGAGGTTTGCTTTCTTGCTTTCGGCACTTTGTTTGAGTAAAAAAGCCAAAATTTGTATGGTTTTACCCAAGCCCATATCGTCGGCAAGGATGCCGCCCCACTGAAATTCCTGTAAAAAATTCAGCCAATTGAAGCCCGATTTTTGATAATCGCGCAGTTCGCCGAGCAAATTTTTTGGCAAAACGACTTCTTTTATTTCAGAAAAATTTTCTAAGCGTTTGCGTTTTTCGTGAATTTCTTTTGCAATGTCCAAATAATCTTTTTCTTCAAAAAGTTCGTCTATAACCGAAAAATGGAGTTTTGAAATCTTCAAATTGTCCGATTTGATGTGCCCGATACGCAGGTAACGTTCCAATTTTTTGAGCCATTCTTCTGGCAAAAGTCCGAGCGAACCGTCGGAAAGTTTCACGAAATTTTCGCCTTTTTTCAGAGCTTTTTGCACATCTTTGAGCGAAACGGACATGTCGCCAAACGTAATTTCAATTTCAACATCAAACCAATCCTGCCCCGATTTTATGTGCGTGGTTACCTTGCCTTTGTGGGGCGAATATTTGAAATTTTTCAGATTTGAAAACCCGAAAACTTCAATGCCTTCCGCTTTTAATTTCTCAAAAGCCTCGAAAAACCATCCGTTGCGAATTAAATCTTCAGCCTGAAGATAAAAAAAGCGTTCGTGGTGTTGGCTTGCAAATTCGGGATGCAATTGTTTCATAAAATACAGAAAATCAAGCTCATAGTCTTTCTCTCTTTTTTTTGAAACAAAGGTTTTATCTCGAAATTCTATCGGAACGCCGTGTCGTAACACGTTGATTTGTTGTCCGTTATTGTAAGTTACAATTGGTTCGAGGAAAATGAATCTGCCGCTTTCGGTAAGGTAAATTTGTTTGTTCAAAGGGTTCATATTTTCAGTTTCCGTTTGATATGAAATTAAGTCGGTTTCGACAGGGTAAAGCTCTGAAATTACCTGTAAGTGAGGCAATAAGGTTTCAACATCGTCGCGCAGCACGCTGATGCTCTTGGTGTCGTTTTCCAAAATTTGCAGTATAATTTGCGCATCGGATTCGCTGCCGATTGTTGCAATTTTGTCGCCGAAACGTATCATAAACGGGTGCAAATATTCGGTCGTTTCGTCCTCAAATTTCAGTTCGTTATCTTCGTGCAATAAAATTGTATCGAGATTAAGAAACAGTTCATCCTCAGAAAGTTTGAATTTTATAGAAATTTTTTCTTCGGAAAATTTTACAGCTTTTAAAGAAGAGGAACCTAAGTAAGCCTGAGCCGAATCCGAATAAAATGTGTGTTTTTGCTCGGCAAGGATCGGAAAAAGTTCATTGTAAACAGAGGTGCAATAGTTGAAAAGCACCATCGAAGCATCATTTTTTTTGCCCGAATGTTGCATTCTGGACATGTATTCTGACTGTTCTTCGCGGGACAATTGTTTGCAAAGCCGTATGATACGCTCTTGAGTTGCGGAAATATTTACGCGCGCAGAGGACGCATCTTTTAACGTCCGAATCGGATTTACAAGTCGTGTGCCGTCTTTATTCAATTTTCCGGTGATAGGCGTAATTTCATAAGATTCCGATGTATCGTAATAGTTTACCTGAGGAATGAGACATAAGCCAAGTGCGTGAAAATCTGTATCTTGTGAGGTTTCTGCAATTTCTTCTATATACGATTTTTTTGCTTTTATTCTCGATACAAATGTTTGTGTATTGGCTTGATTATCAGAAATAATAAGCCCTTTTGCTTTGCCTGTGGGACTGTAGATTAAGGCTTTATTCTCAATATCCAATTTAAAAAAAGAATCGAAATTTATGTGTTCGGGCAAACGGTATTTTTTCAAAATTTCCAGCCTTTTTTCCGATAATTTTTCCGATTTTAGTGAAGTTAAAAAATTTGGTTCAAAATTCGCAACTATTTCCGAGAGCACAGTGCCTTGATGCACACAGAGATGTGTCGTTATTTTGTTGCACGAACAGCGCGTATGCAGACCGTCGGGGCGTTGCTCGAATTCTACCGTTTGAGGCAAACCACTTGATTTTAAAGTTACTGAATACTTATTTTCGACAAGCGTTAGGGTTTGAAATTCAATGCGATAGAAGTATTCCTTTCGATACATTTTTTCCAAACCATCCAAAGCGAAAAATTCGCTGTTTCCGACATTATACCATTCTGTCGTTAAATGCTGTTTAGGCTTGGGAATCTGCATTTTAGACGCTGCCGCCGCTGTTGTGAGTGCGTTAGGATTCATCAGCAAATGTTTTTCTAAATGATAAAGCGAGGCAACGGTGTGCTTGCAAATTCCGCCGAAATTGTACTTGCAATTGCACGAAGTTCCGGTAATTGATTTGTCTGAAAATTGTATTTTTACCGAATACACATCCGTATCGCCCCAAACTATACTGACAATTTGCCTTTTGTCATGGTCGATTTTGAACGATTGTACGCGTCCGTTGCTGAATAACGTTTGTGCTTTCTGGCGAGATTGAGGTATGCTGTTGTTGTAAATATATTGTTGAACGGTGTTGGGTGTCATGTTTAAATTTCGGCTTATTTCAAAAAACAATCTGCAAAATTAGCGAAAATGTTAGATTTTCACCTTTTTTCTAAATTTATTTTTGTTCAAATTTT
>DYSM01000272.1 GCA_020718265.1 Draconibacterium orientale
TAAATATTTGTAATTCAGCCGGTAAAAAAGTTGCATTAGCGACTTGAATTCAGCAAATATAAAAATATCTGCAATATTTAAAGAATCAATTGAAAATCATTTAACAAAATTTGCGAAAAAGTTACAGAAAAAAAACTATTTTTGCAGCATAAAATACGCACAGTGGGTTTATTAGACAATATAAAGCGAAAAATTGGCGATTCGGTTTTGCGAAAAAGCCGCAAATCGAATCGAAGACGAAGCATGTTTCATAATTTTGCTACCGCCAAGCATATCAACATACTTTTTGACGCACGTTCTGAATTGAAATTCAGAGTGATAAAGAACTTTATTAAGGAAATGGAAGATTCCGGAAAATTTGTTTCCGCACTCGGTTATACGGACAAAGACCAAGATACAAGCGGGTTGTTGTACAAAAAAGATGTGAATTTTTTTTCGCCAAAACAGCTCAATTGGTACGGCAAACCGACGGATGATACCGTGAAAGCCTTCGTTATTGACAAGCCGGACATACTGTTTAACTTATGTTTGGACGATAATTTTGCGGTAAAATTTATCACGGCGGCATCGCAAGCGGACTTTATTATTTCCGGCAAAAAAGACGACCCTTATGCCGATTTTATTGTGGACGTTACCGGCAACAACGACCCCGATTTTCTGCTTAAACAAATCAAATATTATTTACAAATTATCAAACGCGCATAAACAAATGACACAATTCTCAGGAACCGGAGTTGCAATCGTAACACCTTTCGATAAACACAGAAATGTTGATTATCAAGCTATTAAACGGCTTATAAAACATCTTACCGACGGAAATGTGAATTTTATCGTTGTTCAGGGAACTACGGGCGAAACACCTGTACTTACCGCCGATGAAAAGACCAAAGTTTTGCAAACGGTAATTGAAGCGAACACCGGCAAACTACCTGTTGTTCTGGGCATTGGCGGAAACAACACTGCCGAAGTTGTGCATGAAATTCAAACGCGCGACCTCAAAGGTGTGGACGCCATACTTTCCGTAACGCCGTATTACAGTCGCCCCACGCAGGCGGGCTTGTATGCTCATTACAAAGCAGTTGCAGAAAGCACAACGTTGCCGATAATTTTATACAACGTCCCGAGTCGAACCGGAGTGAACCTCACTGCCGAGACTTGTGTTCGATTGGCGCAAGATTTTAAAAATATAATCGCAGTTAAAGAAGCATCGGGAAATTGGATGCAAATTATGAAAATTGTGAAAAATAAACCCGAACATTTCACGGTGCTTTCCGGCGATGATGCACTTTGCGTTCCGCAGTTTGCTATTGGTGTTCAGGGAGTTATATCGGTTGTTGCGAATGCTTATCCGGCTGAGTTTTCTCAAATGGTAAAATCCGCTTTGAGTAACGATTTTGCTTCCGCACGCACAATTCACTTCAAATTATTGAACTTCACGGAAAGCGTTTTTGCCGAAAATAATCCTGCCGGAATAAAAGCCGCGCTGGAAATGTTGGAAATTTGCGAATCCGAAGTGCGTTTGCCGCTTACGGACATCGGCGGCAAAAATTATGTTGAAATTGAAATGGCAATCAAAGAAATGATGTAAATTGATTTGACAATGAAAAAGAAACGATTCATCAAAATTTTCAGTGCATCAGTTTTAATTACCAATTGCGATATTCGTTTCATCGTGTACGAAAATTTACGAACTTATCTTTCATCAACGACCTGATAACGAACTATTTAAATACTATTCCGAACATCCGGCAAAAATCACAAATTCAAAACTTGATATCCGAAAACTTTATTTTGATACCGTCGGTGTAAATTCGTATTTCAGTTTTTACCCCGATGGTTTTGTTTCACATTTTGGGAGCACAGCTATGCAGCCCGATTCGGTTTTGTTCCGGGGCTACCTTAATCCCGAGCGCAAAAAAACGGACAACCCAAAGATAAACTGTCCGATTTTGGATATTTTGCAGATTCAAATGATTCTTTAAAATTTACTGTGCATTGCTTGGACGCACTCGGAAGCGAATCTGTTTTTGAATACAAAGGCATCATTTACGAGGACAGTTTGGTACTCAATTGCATAAAACTTCCTGTGTACGAGCATGAAACTCCTTACGATTGCGGCGTTTTCACATTTTATGTTTTTTCTAAACAGTCCTTGTAATAAAACTCATAACACTTTGAAATACAAAACGATATAGAAAAATTTAGGCTTGAATGTTTTAAGAGATTCTGTTGATATACAGTAGAAATTCAATTGAAACTAAAAAAATAATAAATGACAACTTTTTGACTATTGAATGACCACTAAATGACAATAAATTCAATTGAAGAAACAGCTATAATCTACATGAAATCAAATATTTACACGTTTTCTTACAAACACTAAACAGATTTTATTTCGTGCCGAAAAAATAAATCAAAGGTTCGTCAATTAAAGCGCGCCAATTGCCCCACGAGTGTCCTTCGTTCACTTCTTTATATTGATAATCGTAGCCTTTTGAATCCAATACCGCTTTGAGAGCCAGAGCTTTATCTTGCGTGTCGTTTATCACGCCCGTGCTCATGTAAATTTTGAGCGGAAGTTTAGCCGCAGCGTTGTAAGCTGCCGGAATTGTGCTGTCGAACGCCGGCGAATGTATGCACAACAGCCCGAAAATATCTGAGCGCATCACTCCAAAGTATGACGCATTCCAGCCACCGTACGATGTGCCCATAATGCAACGACGGTTTGCGGAATTTGCAGTTTTGTAAGTTGCATCTATTTGAGGAACAAGCTCTTCTGATACAAATTTTACATAATTCGGATTGCTTCGGAACTCTGTTGCTCGGCGGTTTTCGCCCAAATTTGACGGATTTCTTGGGTCGATAAACACAAAAATCACAGGTTCGATTTTACCGGTATGTGTCAGATTATCAGCCACAATTTTAACAGAACCAAGTTTGTCGTCGGCATATTCGTGTCCGTCGGCAACGTACACAACAGGCAGATTTTGCAAATTTTCATAATTATATGGCAAATACACGCGATATTGAATTTGATAAGCCATATTTGTGCTCTGTATCAGAATGTTATCTGAGAGCGTGCCTCTGTTTACACCTTCGCCTAAAATAGTTTCGGGCGGATATACCCACGCCGGCATTCGCAACTCGGAATTTGGTCCGAAACCGCTGTATTGCACGCGTGAATTTAGTGGGTCGAGAATCCAATTTGAGCCGTTCGTAACCACTTTGTAGTCCAAACGCGCATCGGTCGGGAATTTTTTCTTCAACAGCCAAACGCCGCTTGTGCCGATTTGCGCGCCTTTCCAATCCGCCGACGAATTGTCCCATCCGTTAAAATCGCCCGCCCAGAACACTGAAGTTGCACTTTTTCCGTAATACAGAAAAACGACTGTATCTTCCATTGCAAACGGAATTTTTTGTTCGGTCTTTAAGGTGTCAAAGAGAACTTTCAAGACAGAATCGCGCTGCTCAACATCTTCATTCAGAGCATATTCGCTCAATGTTTTCGTAAATTCGTTTATACTCGCAAAATCAGTTTTCACTTGCACGGTATTGTCGATTGGTGTAATGTCGTCCGGTGTTTTTTTGCACGCTTGCATGGCAAAAAGTACTGTTAAAATGAGGCTGAATAGTTTCATTCGGAATTAAAATTTATATTCACATAAAGTAATAGAAATTAAATCGTTTCAATATCTATTTCATAGTTTTTGAACTCTCTTAATTGTTCTATCTCCTTCTCGGAAAGATTCGTAGCATCGACAATTATTTGGTCAGAGTAGCCTTTTTCTATCAATTTGAGAGCAACATGGCGTTTTTCTCGTTCAATTCCGCGACGTTCCAGTTTTAAGGCTGTAGAAATGAATTTTTCGCCGGCTTTGGGTGATAATTTTCTCATATTTTCAACATATTTTTGTGTATCTATTTCAGTGGAATACAGAAGGTAAGCAACTATAGTTTCAAAAAATTGCTCGCCACGTTCTGTTTGTAAAAGATTATTTACGCCTGCAAAAATAGTGCTAATATCTTGCAAAATTTTTCTTTCATTGCTGATATTTAGTGCTTGTAAGAAAACTCATAACTTGTTGAAATTCTTTACGATATAGCGAAATTTCGTTCCGAATGTTTTTAGAAATTCTGTTGAAATTCAATCGAAATTCAAT